>NZ_AJRC02000002.1:0-174396 GCF_000298695.2 Streptococcus sp. GMD3S
ACCGCGCATCGACGTCCTCACACAAGTTTTTTGTGTGAGGACTTTTTCTATTAGGAGGATGATGATGGAATTTAAACGATGGCGTCGCTTGTTTTGTTGAAAAGAGCATTATACAAGTGATTTAAAAGGAGAAAGAAAAATGAAAAATAAACGTTTGATTGGAATTGTCGCTGGATTAGCAGTATTGGTGGTGGCTAGCTTGATTTATTCATCTATGAATAAGCCATCAGCTAAAGAAGAGCAAAAGGTTGCTAAGGTTGGTGTCCTTCAATTTGTTAGTCACCCATCCTTGGACTTGATTTACCAAGGGATTCAAGATGGACTAGCTGAAGAAGGCTATAAGGACGACCAGGTAAAAATCGACTTTATGAACTCTGAAGGTGATCAGAGCAAGGTTGCAACCATGAGTAAACAATTGGTTGCTAATGGAAACGATGTTGTTGTTGGGATCGCGACACCAGCGGCTCAAGGACTCGCTAGTGCTACAAAAGACCTACCAGTTATCATGGCTGCTATTACAGACCCAATCGGTGCTAACTTGGTCAAAGACTTGAAAAAACCAGGAGGCAACATCACAGGGGTATCAGACCACAACCCTGCTGAACAACAAGTAGAGTTGATAAAAACTCTCACACCAAATGTCAAAACAATCGGAGCTCTTTACTCAAGTAGCGAAGATAACTCAAAAACACAGGTAGAAGAATTCAAGGCTTATGCTGAAAAAGCAGGTTTGACAGTCGAAACATTTGCCGTTCCTTCAACAAATGAAATTGCTTCAACAGTCAATGTTATGACAAGCAAGGTCGATGCAATTTGGGTTCCAATTGACAATACCATTGCATCCGCATTCTCAACAGTTGTTTCAAGTAATCAAACAGCTAAAAAGCCAATCTACCCAAGTGCCACGGCCATGGTAGAAGCAGGTGGATTAGCATCTGTAGTAGTTGACCAACACGATCTTGGAGTGGCTACTGGTAAAATGATTGCCAAAGTTTTGAAAGGTGAAAAACCAGCTGATACGCCAGTTAATGTCTTTTCAACTGGTAAGTCAGTGATTAATAAAAAACTAGCGCAGGAACTTGGTATTACCATTCCTGAGTCCGTTCTAAAAGAAGCGGGACAAGTGATTGAATAAAGATAAAGGAGGAGCTGGACACATCTCCTCCCATTTTTACTAAAGAAAGAAATGAGTGAAAGATTATGATAGTATCCATTATTTCTCAGGGAATGGTCTGGGCGATTTTAGGTTTGGGAATCTTTATGACTTTCCGAATTTTGAATTTCCCTGATATGACTACTGAAGGTTCTTTTCCTCTTGGGGGAGCAGTAGCTGTAACCTTGATAACACAGGGAGTCAATCCGTTTTTGGCGACCTTAGCTGCAGTAGGTGCGGGCTGTCTAGCTGGAATGGCGACGGGTCTTTTGTATACTAAAGGAAAAATCCCAACCCTCTTATCAGGGATTCTGGTCATGACTTCTTGTCATTCCATCATGCTCATGATTATGGGACGTGCCAATCTGGGGCTTCTTGGAACCAAACAAATTCAGGATGTCTTGCCTTTTGATTCAGACCTTAACCAACTCCTGACTGGATTAATCTTTGTAGCTCTTGTTATTGGCCTTATGCTCTTTTTCCTTGATACCAAACTAGGTCAAGCCTACATCGCTACAGGTGACAATCCCGATATGGCTCGTAGCTTTGGTATCAATACGGGACGTATGGAACTCATGGGTTTGGTTCTCTCAAATGGGATTATCGCGCTTGCAGGGGCCTTAATTGCTCAACAAGAAGGATACGCGGATGTCTCTCGAGGAATTGGCGTGATTGTCGTAGGGCTTGCTAGCTTGATTATTGGTGAGGTTTTGTTCAAGAGTTTGACCCTGGCAGAGCGACTCATGACCATCGTCGTTGGCTCTATCGCTTATCAGTTCCTCGTTTGGGGAGTTATTGCTCTTGGGTTTAATACAAGTTATCTTCGTTTGTACAGCGCCTTGATTTTGGCAGTTTGCCTTATGATTCCAACCTTCAAAAGCAAATACCTGAAAGGAGTCAAGTTTAGCAAATGACAGCAATTGTAGAATTAAAAAATGCTACCAAAGTCATCACGAATGGCTTTGACGAAGAAAAAATCATTCTGAATGATGTTTCTCTTGAAATTTTCGAACATGATTTCATTACCATCTTAGGGGGAAATGGAGCGGGGAAATCAACGCTTTTTAACACGATTGCAGGTACCTTACCTTTAACAAGTGGAAGTATCCGTATCATGGGGGAGGACGTGACGAATTTTTCACCTGAAAAGCGGGCTAAGTACTTGTCTCGCGTCTTTCAGGATCCTAAGATGGGTACGGCTCCCCGTATGACAGTGGCGGAAAATCTCTTGATTGCCAAGTTTCGTGGTGAGAAGAGAGGACTCCTGCCTAGAAGGCTTTCAAGCCATAGGGAAGAGTTCCAGACTACCATTGAAAAGGTTGGAAATGGTCTTGAAAAACATCTGGACACTCCTATTGAGTTTCTTTCAGGTGGACAACGTCAGGCCTTGAGTCTCTTGATGGCAACTTTGAAACGACCAGAGTTGCTCTTGTTGGATGAACACACAGCAGCCCTTGACCCAAAAACAAGTGTGGCATTGATGGAATTAACAGATGACTTTGTCAGCAAAGATCATCTAACAGCCTTGATGATTACCCACCATATGGAAGATGCACTGAAGTATGGAAACCGTCTGATTGTCATGAAGGAAGGTCGCATCATCCAAGACCTCAATAAAGAAGAAAAAGCTAAGATGAAAATTTCAGACTACTATCAATTATTTGAATAGATGAGTGAAGTAATCATCAAAAAATAGTGAAAATTAACTTAGAAACATGGAAGTGTTTCTGAGTTTTTTATCACCTCTTTCTATCTAGAAAAATAAGGCAAAGAGAATTACGGAAAGCGTATGAAATGGTTTACTTTTTTTCAGAAATAAGCTATACTAGTTTACGTGAAACTATGATAAGATGGAGGTATTGTGTATGGTTGACAAGCAAGTCATTGAAGAAATCAAAAACAATGCCAACATTGTGGAAGTCATAGGTGATGTGATTTCTTTACAAAAGGCTGGACGGAACTATTTAGGGCTCTGTCCTTTTCATGGTGAAAAGACCCCTTCTTTCAACGTTGTGGAAGACAAGCAGTTTTATCACTGTTTTGGCTGTGGTCGTTCAGGAGATGTCTTTAAGTTTATCGAAGAATACCAAGGTGTGTCCTTCATGGAAGCCGTTCAGCTCTTAGGAGAGCGCGTCGGTATTCAACTAGCTACGCCGGTACAGTCTCGTCCCCAACAAACTTCCCCTCATCAAGCTCTATACGATATGCATGAAGAAGCTGCCCGTTTTTACCATGCCATCCTCATGACGACAAAGATGGGAGAAGAAGCAAGGGCTTATCTCTACAAACGCGGATTGACAGATGATGTTCTGAAGCACTTCCAGATTGGACTAGCTCCAGCAGAGAGAACTTATCTCTATCAACGTTTGGCTGACAAGTTTGAGGAAAAGGATTTATTGGATTCGGGCTTGTTTTATCTGTCAGATGGTAATCAATTTTATGATACTTTTTTTGGACGAATCATCTTTCCTTTGACCAATGACAAGGGGCAGGTTATTGCATTTTCAGGTCGTATCTGGCAAGAAACGGATAGTCAGACTGCCAAATATAAAAATAGCCGCTCGACTGCAATTTTTAACAAGAGCTACGAATTGTATCATCTGGACAAGGCAAAAAAGGGAACAGGTAAGATTACAGAGCTCTATCTGATGGAAGGCTTCATGGATGTGATTGCAGCCTACCGTGCTGGTATAGAAAATGCTGTAGCTTCCATGGGAACAGCCTTAAGCAAGGAGCATGTTGATCACCTCAGACGCTTTACCAAAAAAATTGTTCTCAGCTACGATGGCGACAAGGCAGGGCAGACAGCAACAGCCAAGGCTCTAGAGGAGTTAAAAGACTTCTCAGTTGAGGTTGTTCGAGTACCTGATGCCATGGACCCAGATGAGTATTTGCAAAAGAATTCTGCTGAAGACCTGGCTTACCTTTTAACCAAGACTCGGATTAGTCCCATAGAGTTCTATATTCACCAGCTCAAGCCGGAAAATAGTGATAACTTACAGGCGCAAATCGAGTTCATTGAAAAGATTGCCCCCCTAATCGCCAAAGAAAAGTCTATCACTGCCCAGAATTCTTATATCCACATTCTGGCGGATAATCTACCTTCTTTTGATTACCAGCAGGTGGAGCAGATTGTAAATGAAAGTCGCATTGTTCAAAGGCAGGAAAGAGTCAAAGAGGAGCAACCTCCAGCAGCGATTAGTTTACCTGTAACGCGGCAACTGACAGCAGTCATGAGAGCAGAGGCTCATCTCCTTTATAGGATGGCTGAGAATCCAGTTGTTCTAAATGACTACCGATTAAGAGAAGATTTTTTCTTTGATACCCCAGAATTTCAAATTCTTTACGAATTATTAAGTGCAGAGGGAGAAATCGGATCAGAGGAACTGTCTCATCAGACTCCTGAGGTTGAAAATGCCTGGTACCACGTGCTTAGCTTGGATTTGCCAGCTGAGATGTCGCCTCAAGAGCTAGCGGAAGTCGAAGCGACTCGTAACCGTGCCCTCCTCAGCAAGGACAATTTAAGGATTAAAAAGAAAGTGCAGGAGGCTAGTCATGTAGGAGATACAGACACAGCCTTGGAAGAATTGCAACGATTGATTTCCCAAAAGAGAAGAATGGAGTAATAATGGCAACAAAACAAAAAGAAGTAACCACATTTGATGTGCAAGTAGCGGACTTTATCCGTAACCACAAAAAAACAGGAACAGCAACAGATGATGAAATCAATTCAAGTCTGGTTATTCCTTTCACCCTCGATGCAGACGGCATTGAAGACCTTTTGCAACGGATTCAGGATGCTGGAATTTCTATCACAGACAACGAAGGAAATCCAAGCGCGCGTGTGCTTAGTGCAGAAGAAGAACCAGAACTCAGTGATGAGGACTTGATTGGCTCAACTTCTGCCAAGGTTAATGACCCAGTCCGTATGTATTTGAAGGAAATCGGGGTCGTTCCTCTCTTGACCAACGAAGAGGAAAAAGAATTGGCTCTAGCAGTTGAGGCTGGTGATATTGAAGCCAAACAACGTCTTGCAGAAGCCAACCTTCGTTTGGTGGTTTCGATTGCTAAGCGCTACGTAGGGCGTGGCATGCAGTTTCTGGATTTGATCCAAGAAGGAAACATGGGCTTGATGAAGGCTGTTGACAAGTTTGACTATTCAAAAGGATTTAAGTTTTCTACGTATGCAACTTGGTGGATTCGTCAGGCAATCACTCGTGCCATCGCTGACCAGGCCCGTACTATTCGTATCCCTGTCCACATGGTAGAAACCATTAACAAGCTTGTCCGTGAACAGCGTAATCTCCTTCAAGAATTGGGACAAGATCCAACTCCTGAACAAATCGCTGAGCGTATGGATATGACACCTGACAAGGTCCGTGAAATCCTAAAAATCGCTCAAGAACCAGTATCACTTGAAACACCGATCGGTGAAGAGGACGATAGCCATCTTGGGGACTTTATCGAAGATGAAGTGATTGAAAATCCAGTAGACTACACAACTCGTATCGTCTTGCGTGAGCAGTTGGATGAAGTCTTGGATACTCTTACAGACCGTGAAGAAAACGTCTTGCGCTTGCGTTTCGGACTAGATGATGGAAAAATGCGTACTCTTGAAGATGTTGGTAAAGTCTTTAACGTGACTCGTGAGCGTATCCGTCAGATTGAGGCCAAGGCTTTGAGAAAATTGCGCCAACCAAGTCGCAGCAAACCCCTTCGTGATTTTATTGAAGACTAAGAGTGAGGAATAACATGGCTTATACAGAAGAGCAAATTGAAACGATCAAAACACGCATTTTAAATGCTTTGGAAGAAGTCATCGACCCTGAGTTGGGGATTGATATTGTCAACCTAGGTTTGATTTATGAAATTCGTTTTGATGGTGAAACAGGTCACACTGAAATTGATATGACCTTGACAACTATGGGCTGCCCACTGGCTGACCTTTTGACAGACCAGATACATGATGCGATGACAGATGTGCCTGAGGTAACCAATACCGAAGTTAAATTGGTCTGGTATCCAGCTTGGACGGTTGAAAAAATGAGCCGATACGCGCGTATCGCCCTAGGAATTAAATAAAGACTAAGAAAAATGTGAGAGACGATTGGAAAATAGGATAATTTTATCCTTTTTCCAATCGTCTCTTCTTTCTTTTGCTGATTTTCTGGAAATAAAATGGTATAATGAAAGGTATGGAAAACGAAAAATTGCGTATTAATATGCTAAGTTCAAGTGAAAAAGTAGCTGGTCAAGGAGTGTCAGGAGCTTATCGAGAATTGGTTAGTCTCCTTCACCGCGATGCCAAAGACCAGTTGATTGTTACGGAGAATCTTCCTGTAGAGGCAGATGTAACTCATTTTCACACTATTGATTTCCCTTATTATTTATCTACTTTCCAAAAGAAACGCTCTGGGAGAAAAATTGGCTATGTGCATTTTTTGCCTGATACGCTTGAGGGGAGTTTGAAGATTCCATTTTTCCTAAAAGGAATTGTCAAACGCTATGTTTTTTCCTTTTACAACCGAATGGAACACTTGGTGGTGGTCAATCCCATGTTTATCGAGAATTTGGTGGCTGCTGGTATTCCGCGTGAAAAAGTAACTTATATTCCAAACTTTGTAAACAAAGAAAAATGGCATCCATTACCAGCTGAACAGGTTGCACAACTCCGAAAGGAAATGGATCTTGCGGAAGATCAGTTTGTCGTAATCGGTGCGGGTCAGGTTCAGAAACGTAAAGGGATTGATGACTTTATCCGTCTTGCTGAGGAATTGCCAGAAATTACCTTTATCTGGGCAGGTGGTTTTTCATTTGGTGGGATGACAGATGGTTATGAACGCTACAAGAAGATAATGGACAATCCACCCAAAAATCTTATTTTCCCTGGAATTGTGTCACCGGAACGGATGCGGGAGCTTTACGCTATGGCGGATCTATTCTTGCTACCAAGTTACAATGAATTATTCCCTATGACTATCTTAGAGGCCGCTAGTTGCGAGGCTCCTATTATGTTAAGAGATTTGGATTTGTATAAGGTTATTCTTGATGGGAATTATCGTGCTACAAGTGATGTTTCCGAGATGAGAGAAGCAATCCTAGAATACAAGAATGACCCTGAAGCCTTAAAGGACTTGAAAGAAAAAGCTCGCGAGATCTCCAAAGAGTACTCTGAGGAGCATTTGTTGGAAATCTGGTTAAAATTTTATCGAGAACAGGCTGCTTTGGGCAAAAAGTGAGGTAATTTATGCGAATTGGTTTATTTACAGATACCTATTTCCCTCAGGTTTCCGGGGTCGCGACTAGTATACGGACCTTGAAAACTGAGCTTGAAAAGCAGGGGCATGCAGTTTTTATCTTTACAACGACTGATAAAGACGTGAACCGATACGAGGATTGGCAAATTATTCGCATTCCGAGTGTCCCTTTCTTTGCATTTAAGGATCGACGATTTGCCTACCGAGGTTTTACAAAGGCGCTTGAAATTGCCAAGCAGTATCAACTCGATATCATTCATACCCAGACAGAATTTTCTCTTGGTTTGTTAGGAATTTGGATTGCGAGAGAATTGAAAATCCCAGTTATTCATACCTACCATACCCAGTATGAAGACTATGTGCATTACATTGCTAAGGGCATGCTAATTCGTCCGAGTATGGTAAAATATTTGGTGCGTGGCTTCCTTCATGATGTAGATGGCGTGATTTGCCCTAGTGAGATTGTTCGTGACCTTTTATCGAAATACAAAGTCAAGGTTGAAAAGCGGGTCATCCCAACTGGAATTGAGTTGGCTAAGTTTGAACGACCTGAGATCAAAGAGGAAAACTTACTAGAGCTTCGTTCGAAGTTAGGTATTCAGGAAAGTGAGAAAATGCTGCTGAGCCTTTCGCGTATTTCTTATGAGAAGAATATCCAAGCAGTCTTAGCTGCCTTTGCGCAGGTTTTGAAAGAAGAAGACAAGGTGAAGTTGGTTGTTGCTGGAGACGGACCTTATCTGAATAGTCTGAAAGAACAAGCAGAGAAATTAAACATACAAAAACATGTGATTTTTACAGGTATGATTGCTCCAAGTGAAACAGCCTTGTACTATAAAGCAGCTGATTTCTTTATTTCAGCCTCTACGAGTGAAACTCAGGGTTTAACCTATCTAGAAAGTCTAGCCAGTGGAACGCCTGTTATTGCTCATGGCAATCCCTATCTTGAAAATCTGATCAATGATAAAATGTTTGGGACCCTCTACTATGGAGAACGAGAGCTTGCGGGCGCTATCCTTGAAGCATTGATCGCTACTCCTGATATGTCTGAACAAAATTTGGCGGATAAGTTGTACGAGATTTCGGCTGAAAATTTTGGGAAACGAGTTCATGAGTTTTACCTTGATGCCATTATCTCAAATAACTTTGAACATGAGCTACATGATGGACAGCCTGTCACTCAGCGCTTTTTAAAAACGATTCTCTATCTACCTCAACAGGCTGTTACAAGCCCAGTAAAAGAATCCAAGCGTATTTTAAGAGCGTCTCGAAAACAATTGTCTAGCATCAGAGATTATTGGAGAGACGAATTCAAATAATAGAATAAGAGGAAGAAAAAATGAAAAAATTAATGAGAAGCGGAAAAGATCAAAAAATTGGTGGAGTATGCGCAGGAGTTGCTCATTATTTTGATATTGATCCAACAATTGTTCGTGTCATTTGGGCTGTTCTTGCATTTTGTTATGGGACAGGAGTCCTTGCTTATATCATTTTATGGTTGATTGCACCAGTTTCATCAGAGTATTAAATTAGAATTATATAGAAAAAGGAGAAGTTATGGCTTTTGGAGATAACGGAAAACGCAAAAAAACATTGTTTGAAAAGGTGACGCTTGTTGTCGTGCTCATCATGTTGTTTGTAACCCTTGCTGGTATCTTTGCAACTGCGCTTGGAGCTTTCAGTAGATTCTAAGCAAGCTATGAGGATAGAAACAATAACTAATGACTGGGTTCTCCCCAGCCTTTTTAAAGTGAGAAGAAAATATGAGTATGTTTTTAGATACAGCCAAGATTAAGGTCAAGGCTGGTAATGGTGGCGATGGCATGGTTGCCTTTCGCCGTGAAAAATATGTCCCTAATGGCGGTCCTTGGGGTGGTGATGGTGGACGTGGAGGAAACGTTGTTTTCGTGGTAGACGAAGGCTTACGTACCTTGATGGATTTCCGCTATAACCGTCATTTCAAGGCTGATTCTGGTGAAAAAGGGATGACCAAAGGAATGCACGGACGTGGTGCAGAAGATCTTCGTGTTCGCGTACCACAGGGAACTACTGTACGTGATGCGGAAACAGGTAAAGTCATTACAGACTTGATTGAACATGGTCAAGAGTTTATTGTGGCTCATGGTGGTCGAGGTGGTCGTGGAAATATCCGTTTTGCCACTCCCAAAAATCCTGCACCTGAAATCTCTGAGAATGGAGAGCCAGGTCAAGAACGTGAGTTGCAACTGGAATTGAAGATCCTAGCGGATGTCGGCTTGGTCGGTTTCCCATCTGTCGGAAAGTCAACTTTGCTTAGTGTCATCACTTCAGCTAAACCTAAGATCGGTGCTTACCACTTTACGACGATTGTCCCTAATTTAGGTATGGTTCGTACGCAGTCAGGTGAATCTTTTGCAGTAGCAGATCTTCCAGGTTTGATTGAAGGTGCTAGTCAAGGTGTTGGTCTTGGAACCCAGTTTCTTCGTCATATCGAACGCACTCGAGTTATCCTCCATGTCATCGATATGTCAGCTAGCGAAGGACGTGATCCTTATGAGGACTACCTTGCTATCAATAAGGAATTGGAATCCTATAACCTTCGTCTCATGGAACGTCCACAGATCATTGTGGCCAACAAGATGGATATGCCTGAAAGTCAGGAAAATCTGAAAACTTTCAAGGAAAAGTTAGCAGCAAACTACGACGAGTTTGAGGAACTTCCAGCCATCTTCCCAATTTCTGGATTGACCAAGCAAGGGTTGGCGACTCTTTTGGACGCGACAGCTGAATTGTTAGACAAGACTCCAGAATTCCCGATTTATGATGAATCCGATATGGAAGAAGAGGCTTACTATGGCTTTGACGAGGAAGAAAAAGCCTTTGAGATTAGTCGTGATGATGATGCGACATGGGTACTTTCTGGTGAAAAACTCATGAAACTCTTTAACATGACCAACTTTGACCGTGACGAATCGGTCATGAAGTTTGCCCGTCAGCTTCGTGGTATGGGGGTTGACGAAGCCCTTCGTGCACGTGGTGCCAAAGATGGCGATTTGGTCCGAATCGGTAAATTTGAGTTTGAATTTGTAGACTAGGAGATTGATATGGGAGATAAACCGATATCATTCCGAGATGCAGATGGAAATTTTGTTTCTGCAGCAGATGTATGGAATGAAAAGAAACTAGAAGAATTATTTAATCGTCTCAATCCAAAACGTGCTCTTCGATTGGCACGTACAAAGAAAGAAGAAACACAGTCAAAGAAATAAAAAATTCCCGTGATCTTTTAATCACGGGATTTGTTTTATTCACTAAAGAAAAATGGCGGCGCATATTTTTTAAGACTCTCAAAACAAGCCTGCGCTTTTGCAGCATCTTCACAGATAATCATGCAGACGTCATCTCCACAAAGGGTTGCAACGACATCTGGAAAGGCCAAGGAATCAATTACAGATCCAAATGATTGAGCTAAACCGGGTAAAGTTTTCAAAATAACCTGGTGTTGCACAGGACGTAACATAACAAGAGCATCTTCCATATAATTTTCAAGACGTTTTTCCCATTTGGAGATAGACCCTGTATTTAGCACATAGTAAGAATTATCCTCTTCGCGCACTTTTGAAAGGTTCATGGTTTTGATATCGCGTGATAGAGTAGCCTGAGTCACTTGGATATCATTTTCCGCTAATAAGGCTTGTAATTCAGCTTGTGTATGGATTTTGTTTTTTGAAACGAGGGCGCGGATAAGTTGGTGTCTGTGTTCTGATTTGTTCATAAAGTAAGTACTCCTTTTACAAGGTACAGTAGCGTGGACTGAACGAAAATGTCAGTCGGGGTGGTAGGCGGTATTGTCACGTATGATGATTTTAAAGTCAGTAGGATAAAGAACTAGATGGAGAGATTCTCCTTCTTTTAACTTGTCACTAGTTGGGTGCAGATAAACTGGGTAGCGATCCGTTTATCTACATTGATGTTCTTTAATGACAGTGAATCATTCAATTTGGGTAGCTTTTTGTCACGGCGTTTTGTGAATTTACTCTAAATGTAATTCACAGAGATTTCCAACATGTGGTGTAGTAGCGTGTATGATAAATGGTTACACATGTTGGTTAGAGGAAGTATCTTTTGTCCAAGTTCTATCTAGGGGCTTCTAAAATGCTTTTAGATGAACTGAATTTGATACAAAGTTTATGTTTGATTCGACTGTTCAAGTGGAAAACTTTGGTTATAGGAAGTTCAATGGTCAAATTCATTGACTTTTCCTTTGAATACTTCCATATTGAAAGTCTGGTAGATTATACCTTTTGACAAGGTAGGATAAGACTAGACTGTGCTAAATCAACAGTCAACTGATAGTCTGTATTATCTCGAATTGTAATCTCAAAGTCTGTGGTGTAGAGAACCAAACGGAGAGTATCTCCTTCTTTAAGTTTGTAGATAGTTGGTTGAAGCTCTAGCTGGAAGTCCATCCATTCATTTGGTTGGATTTCTTCAATCATCAAGAGATTGGTTCGATTTTGAAGATTAAGGTAGCCTTTGGTGATGACACGTTGGGCACTTGGGTTGAATGGCAGTTCACAGAGATTTTCTAACATGTGGTAACGACCATTATCAATGGTTCTAGCATTTAAAACAGCTGGATAAGGCTGCAGATATTTCTTTTGTCCAAGTTCTAACAGTTGGGCTGATAATAAGCCCTTGTTCGTACTCGATTTGACACGAAGTTTCAGCTCCACTCGCCCATTTAAGTGAATGTCTTGACTTACTGGAAGGTCAATGGTGATTTGATTGGCTTTTCCTTGGTAAAGTTCAGTGTTGAAGGTCTGGTAAGTCTTACCATAACGATCAAAATCTTTTTGATCATACTGGTTTTGAATCACTTTTTCATCATTACCAAGAGAGAAGGTATGCAGTTCATCCTGTTTGCCAAAGTTATCAAGACCTTGCCATTTTTGCGGTGCGATATTGTCCTGCCAGATGACAGTCGGAAGTTGATAGCCTGAGTCAAGTCCTAACAATTTCTTACTTAACAAGGCATTCATGGACTCGCGGAAGTCGATCGACTGCCAGTTGTTCATATAGACATGGGCACCATGATGGAAAAAGAGGTGCTTATTGATGTGGCTAGGAAGAGCATGAAACATCTGGTAAACATGAAGAGGTTTGACGTTCCAATCCTGGGAACCATGCGTAAAGACGACCTCAGCTTGAACCTTGTGAGCATTGAGCAGATAGTTGCGGTCATGCCAAAACTGATTGTAGTCACCAGTCTTGCGATCGAGTTTCTCTTTAACCTTTTCTAAGTCCGTTTGATGAGCTTCATTGCCACGAATATAGTCACCGCCTAAGAGATTGCGGGAGTAGGTCAATTCAGCAAGTGAGTCAAAATCCTCACCTGGATAACCACCTGGGCTGGTTACCAGACCATTTTCACGATAGTAGTTGTACCAAGAGGAAATACCTGCTTCTGCGATGATCACTTCCAAACCATCAACACCAGTGGTGGCGAGACCATTAGACATGGTACCTAGATAGGAAATACCTGTTGTTGCGACTTTGCCGTTTGACCAGTCAGCCTTGATTTGGCGCTTGCGCGTGTGGTCCGTGAAAGCACGACAACGACCATTGAGCCAATCAATGACATTTTTATAAGCTTCAATCTGCTGGTAGTCACCATTGGTCATGAGACCTTGAGAATCTTTGGTTCCAACACCTGATACATAGAGATTGGCAAATCCACGTGGGAGGAAGTAGTCATTGAGTGTATATGAGCTATTGATATGAGATAGCTTTTCTTCAGCTTCTGAGACGACTTCTGCTTGACCATGAGATTCGACTAAATTCAGCTTGGGCTCCTCAAGTTCAATGGTGTGGGGCGGTTTGACCTCAAGCACCCCTTCCATTTTGTAGAGAGCCTTGTCACTGGCTTTATCGTTGGTCCCTTGGTGGTAAGGGCTGGCAGTCATGACTGAAGGAATCTGTCCATCATAACGCGGGCGAATAATGCTGACCTTGACTAAGTCAGGGAGACCGTCGTTATCAGTATCCACACGACTCTCGACATACACGACTTCACGAATGACATCATGAGTAGAGAAGGTTGCCAAGCTCTTACCGTTAAAGTAGTGGTAGTGATTGTCTTCTGAAATGAGTCCATCACTAACAAGTTGATCAATGAGCGTATTTCCTTTTTTCGTTCTCGTATTGAGTAACTGATAAAGATTTTCAATGAGATCCCCATAAACAATAGGAAAACCAGTTTCTTTACGAAACTGTTCGGCATCCTCAAAGTCAACAAGATAGCTAAATCCTAAAAGTTGAAAAACTACTGTGTAGAAAATCTCCGCAGTTAACTCACGGTCTGACTGGAAAAAGGTTACTAAATCTGTTTCTTTATCCTCAGCCAAAGTCGATAAGGCATAATCCGTGTCAGAATAAGTGAAAAAACTCCAACAAATGAAGTCTTCAAACTGTCTTTTTAAGGACAGTTGGGGTGACAGCTTTAGACCAAGACCTTCTAATTCTGCAAATCGTTGAGAACTAGTGGTTGGTTGATAGCTGAATTGATTAAAACGCATGTTTCTCTCCTTTGAAAACAGACTGGATTTATTATATCAAAAAAGAGGGAAAAATGGAATAAATAAACTTAAATGAAATAAATTTCTTAAACCAGCATATCTATTTAGTAAGTTATTATAAAATGCTGAATAAATACCATAGAAGTAAGCCTTTTTCTAGAGAATTTTATATGTAAAACTGCATATAACTCCTATCTTTATTATTCTTCGTTTGGTATAAATATATCTAAATTTACATTTAAAACTATTATATAATATTAATTTTATATTTTCTTCCTTTGAAAAATGAAGAATTTAACAGTAAGAAGAGAAGAAGTTTGGAACTGATGATATTGAAAAGAAAGTGCAGAGTTGCTTCAATATCCAGCTTAAAATGGTATAATAGTAGTAAAACGAAAGCAAGGAGGAGAAGAAATGATTGCACAGCTCGACACCAAGACTGTTTATAGTTTTATGGAAAGTGTGGTTTCGATTGAAAAATACGTACAAATGGCTAAAGAATACGGCTATTCTCACCTTGCTATCATGGATGTGGATAATCTCTATGGAGCCTATCATTTTCTAGAAGCAACTCGTAAGCATAGCATTCAACCTTTAATTGGTTTAGAAATGACCTTGGTCAAAGATGAGGAGAATCTCTCTCTACGTTTTCTAGCCCTATCCACTAAAGGTTATCAAGAGTTGATGAAGTTATCCACTTTAAAAATGACTGGACGGAAAAATTGGTCTGACTTCACCTCCCACCTCGAAGATGTTGCTATTATTGTTCCCTATTTTGAGGGAATCGAACAGTTAGATTTGGGGCACGATTATTTTATCGGTGTCAGTCTAGATACTCCTCAAGAAGTCTTTACTAGACCAATTCTTCCACTCTATCAGGTCAACTCTTTTGAAAAAGAAGATATTCAAGTTTTACAAATCTTATCAGCAGTCAAGGACAATGTCAGTCTGAGAGAAGTGGATCTGCATTCACAACAAGGGATTTTTTTACCTGCCTCAGACTTGGAAGCACGGTTTAAAAATCGCTTCCCTCAGGCGCTTGCCAATCTCCAAGGTCTGATAGAGAATGTAAGCTATCAAATCGACCCAAGTTTAAAACTCCCTCGCTTTAATCCTGAAAGACCAGCGGTCGAAGAACTTAGAGAGAGAGCTGAGCAAGGCTTGAGTGACAAGGGGCTAACCTCAGCTATCTATCATGAGCGACTGAATGAGGAATTAGCTGTGATTCATGATATGGGCTTTGACGATTATTTCCTTGTAGTTTGGGATTTGCTCCGTTTTGGACGTTCCCAAGGATATTATATGGGAATGGGGCGTGGTTCTGCGGTTGGTAGTCTGGTGGCTTACTCACTGGATATTACAGGAATTGACCCGGTTGAGAAGAACTTGATTTTCGAGCGCTTTTTAAATCGTGAGCGCTATACCATGCCCGATATCGATATCGACATCCCTGACCTTTATAGGCCGGAGTTCATTCGCTATGTTCGTGATCGCTATGGTAGTCAACATGTGGCACAGATTGTCACTTATTCGACCTTTGGAGCAAAACAGGCAATTCGTGATGTTTTCAAACGTTATGGTGTCCCTGAGTACGAATTAACAAATATTACGAAAAAAATCAGTTTCCGAGATACGCTAACGACGGCCTATGAAAAGAATTTGCAATTTAGACAGGTCATCAATAGTAAGATCGAATACCAAAAAGCTTTTGAGATTGCTCGAAAGATTGAAGGGTATCCTCGTCAGACCTCTATCCATGCGGCAGGAGTCGTTATGAGTGACCAAGACTTGACGGACTATATTCCTCTAAAATATGGTGAGGATATGCTCATCACCCAGTATGATGCTCATGGTGTTGAAGCCAATGGACTTCTAAAAATGGATTTCCTCGGCTTACGTAACCTGACTTTCGTACAAAAAATGAAAGAATTACTTGCGGAATCAGAGGGCGTTCATCTAAAAATCGAAGAGATTGACCTGGAAGACAAAGAAACTCTGGCCCTCTTTGCTGCTGGAAATACCAAGGGGATTTTCCAATTTGAACAACCTGGCGCCATTCGGCTCTTGAAACGAGTTCAGCCGCAAGTCTTTGAAGAGGTAGTAGCAACGACATCCCTCAATAGACCGGGGGCAAGTGATTATATTGATAATTTTGTCGCTCGTAAGCATGGTAAAGAAAAGGTGACGGTGTTAGACCCTGCCTTAGAAGACATCCTTTCATCAACCTACGGTATTATGCTCTATCAAGAGCAGGTTATGCAGGTAGCTCAACGCTTTGGAGGATTCAGTCTTGGTAAAGCCGACATTCTCAGACGTGCCATGGGTAAGAAAAATGCCAAAGAGATGCATCTGATGAAGGAAGATTTTATCACAGGAGCTATGAAATTGGGGCATACAGAAGAAAAGGCCAACCAAGTTTTTGCAGTGATGGAAAAGTTTGCAGGCTATGGATTTAACCGATCCCACGCTTATGCCTACTCAGCACTGGCATTCCAACTAGCTTATTTCAAGACACACTATCCTGCTATTTTCTTTCAAGTTATGTTGAACTATTCTAGCAGTGATTACATTGTAGATGCATTGCAGATGGGCTTTGAAGTAGCTCCCTTAGCAATCAACAGCATTCCCTATCATGATAAAATTGCTAAGAAGAAAATCTATCTTGGTCTAAAAGCCATTAAGGGAATGCCAAGAGATTTGTCTTACTGGATTATTGAAAATCGTCCTTTCTCAAGCATTGAATATTTTGTCACACGTCTTCCCAAGAATTACAAGAAATTGTCGCTTTTGACGCCTTTGGTTGAACTAGGACTTTTTGATGAATTTGACAAGAATCGCCAGAAAATCTTAGTGAACCTACCAAACTTATTTGTCTTTGTTGAGGAGTTAGGTGGACTCTTTGCGGATACAAATTATAGTTGGACTGAAGCTGATGATTTTACTGAGGCAGAGAAATTTTACAAAGAGCAGGAACTGATTGGGGTAGGTATCAGTCCCCATCCTCTCCAAACTCTTGCCAAACAAGCCCTATATCCGACCACTCCAATCACTAATCTAACCGAGGGAGCTCAAGCCACTCTCCTAGTTGAAGTGCAAAAGATTAAAGTGATTCGAACCAAGAAAGGCGAGAGTATGGCTTTTCTACAGGTTCATGATAGTAAGTCTCGGATGGATGTAACTGTATTTTCAGACCAATATAGAAAATTTGCTTCCAATTTATCCGAAGGGAAATTTTACTACATCAATGGCAAAGTTCAATCTCGAGATGGTCGTCTGCAAATGATTGCACAAGATTTGAAAGAAGCAGTGGCGGAACGATTCTGGATTCAAGTTAAAAATCATGAAAATGATAAAGAGATTTCAAATATCCTAGAACAATACAAAGGCCCAATCCCTGTCATTATCAGGTATGAAGAGGAAGGAAAAACGGTTGTTTCTACACAACATTTTGTAAGAAAAGATTCTGCTCTAGAGGAAAAATTAGAGGGAATTGCTATGAAAACGATTTATCGCTAAAAATACGGAAAATAGAAGAATTTTCGATTTAAATGTGGTATAATCAGTAGGAATGTTAAAAGAAAAAGGAGCATAAACCAAATGAAACGTATTGCTGTTTTGACCAGTGGTGGAGACGCCCCTGGTATGAATGCTGCCATCCGTGCAGTAGTTCGCCAAGCAATCTCAGAAGGAATGGAAGTTTTTGGTATCTATGATGGATACGCAGGTATGGTTGCCGGTGAAATTTATCCGCTTGATGCTGCTTCAGTAGGAGACATCATTTCTCGTGGTGGTACTTTCCTTCATTCTGCTCGTTATCCTGAGTTTGCACAACTTGAAGGCCAACTTAAAGGGATTGAGCAATTGAAAAAACACGGTATCGAAGGAGTCGTAGTTATCGGTGGTGATGGTTCTTATCATGGAGCTATGCGCTTGACTGAGCATGGATTCCCTGCTATTGGACTTCCAGGTACAATCGATAACGATATCGTAGGTACTGACTTTACAATCGGATTTGATACTGCAGTTACGACTGCAATGGATGCGATTGATAAGATTCGTGATACATCATCAAGTCACCGTCGTACTTTCGTTGTTGAAGTAATGGGACGTAACGCTGGTGATATCGCTCTTTGGGCTGGTATCGCAACTGGTGCTGATGAAATTATCATCCCTGAAGAAGGCTTCAAGATGGAAGATATCGTAGCTAGTATCAAAGCTGGTTATGAGCACGGTAAAAAACACAACATTATCGTTTTGGCAGAAGGTGTTATGTCAGCAGCTGAATTTGGTCAAAAACTAAAAGAAGCAGGAGACACTAGTGACCTTCGTGTAACAGAACTTGGTCACATCCAACGTGGTGGATCACCAACTGCGCGTGACCGTGTATTGGCATCACGCATGGGGGCACACGCTGTTAAACTCCTTAAACAAGGAATCGGTGGTGTCGCTGTTGGTATCCGTAACGAAAAAATGGTTGAAAATCCAATTCTTGGTACAGCAGAAGAAGGAGCTTTGTTTAGCTTAACTGCAGAAGGTAAGATTATTGTTAACAACCCTCATAAAGCTGATCTTGAACTTTCTGCTTTGAACAAGAGCTTGTCCTAATCAACTTTCATTAATTTGGTAACATGACCATAAAAGGTCGAATTATATAAAGGAGTCACAAAAATCATGAACAAACGTGTAAAAATCGTTGCAACTTTAGGTCCTGCGGTTGAAATCCGTGGTGGTAAAAAATTCGGTGAAGACGGATACTGGGGTGAAAAACTTGATGTTGAAGCTTCAGCTCAAAATATTGCTAAATTGATTGAAGCAGGAGCAAACACTTTCCGTTTCAACTTCTCACACGGTGACCACCAAGAACAAGGTGAGCGTATGGCAACTGTTAAACTTGCTGAAAAACTTGCAGGTAAAAAAGTTGGTTTCCTTCTTGATACTAAAGGACCTGAAATCCGTACAGAATTGTTTGAAGGTGACGCAAAAGAGTACTCATACAAAACTGGTGAAAAAATCCGTGTTGCAACTAAACAAGGAATCAAATCAACTCGTGATGTGATTGCTTTGAACGTTGCTGGTGCCCTTGATATCTACGATGATGTTGAAGTTGGTCACCAAGTTTTGGTTGACGATGGTAAATTGGGTCTTCGTGTTTTCGTAAAAGACGATGCAACTCGTGAATTTGAAGTAGTCGTTGAAAATGACGGTATCATTGCTAAGCAAAAAGGTGTAAACATCCCAAACACTAAAATTCCTTTCCCAGCACTTGCTGAACGCGATAACGATGATATCCGTTTCGGTTTGGAACAAGGTATCAACTTCATCGCTATTTCATTTGTACGTACTGCAAAAGACGTTGAAGAAGTTCGTGCAATCTGTGAAGAAACTGGTAATGGTCACGTTCAATTGTTTGCGAAAATCGAAAACCAACAAGGTATCGATAACTTGGATGAAATCCTTGAAGTAGCTGATGGTATCATGATTGCCCGTGGTGACATGGGTATTGAAGTACCATTCGAAATGGTTCCAGTTTACCAAAAAATGATTATCACAAAAGTAAATGCAGCTGGTAAAGTCGCTATCACAGCAACAAACATGCTTGAAACTATGACTGAAAAACCACGTGCAACGCGTTCAGAAGTATCAGACGTGTTTAACGCTGTTATCGACGGAACCGACGCTACAATGCTTTCAGGTGAGTCTGCAAATGGTAAATACCCACTTGAGTCAGTAACAACAATGGCTACAATTGACAAGAACGCTCAAACTCTTTTAAAAGAATACGGTCGCTTGTCGTCTGTTAACTTGTCACGTAATTCTAAGACTGAGGTTATGGCTTCAGCTGTTAAGGATGCGACAAACTCTATGAATATCAAGTTGGTGGTTACTCTTACTAAGACAGGTCACACTGCTCGTTTGATTTCTAAATACCGTCCAGATGCTGATATCTTGGCAATCACTTTCGATGAATTGACTCAGCGTGGTTTGATGCTTAACTGGGGAGTTATCCCAGTAACAACTGATCGCCCATCAAACACTGATGATATGTTTGATCTCGCTGAAAGAATTGCAGTTGAGCAAGGTTTGGTAGAATCTGGTGATGATATTGTTATCGTTGCAGGTGTACCACTTGGCGAAGCTGTTCGTACAAACACAATGCGTATCCGTACAGTACGTTAATCTAACATTAAGACTTATCATTTCAAGCTGAACAGCTTGAATGATAGGTCTTTTTTTATCAAAATGGAATGGTATTTAGTAAATAGGAATGGGAAAAAACTGAAAATTATGATATAATAGAACGAAAAGACCTTTTTAGTAAATTTTGAAAGAGTAAAACATGAGAAAAATTGTCATCAATGGTGGACGTCCATTGCAAGGTGAGATCACCATTAGTGGTGCTAAAAATAGTGTTGTAGCGCTTATTCCAGCTATTATCTTATCAGATGATATTGTCACTTTAGATTGTGTTCCAGATATTTCAGACGTTGCTAGTCTTGTCGAAATCATGGAAATCATGGGGGCATCTGTTAAGCGTTATGACGATGTCTTGGAGATTGATCCAAGAGGTGTTCAAAACATTCCTATGCCTTATGGCAAAATTAATAGCTTGCGTGCTTCTTATTATTTCTACGGAAGTCTTTTAGGTCGCTTTGGTGAAGCTACAGTTGGACTTCCTGGTGGATGTGATCTGGGACCTCGTCCGATTGACCTTCACTTAAAAGCCTTTGAAGCCATGGGTGCTAAGGTCAGCTATGAGGGAGATAATATGAATTTATCTGCCCAAGGTAAGGGGCTTCATGGCGCAAGTATTTACATGGATACCGTCAGCGTTGGAGCAACTATTAACACCATGATTGCTGCGGTTAAAGCTAAGGGACGTACTGTCATTGAAAATGCGGCTCGTGAACCGGAAATTATCGATGTTGCTACCCTTTTGAACAACATGGGGGCCCATATTCGTGGTGCAGGGACTGATATTATCATTATTGATGGTGTCGAGAAACTACATGGGACTCGTCACCAAGTAATTCCAGATCGTATCGAAGCTGGAACTTATATTTCACTTGCTGCAGCGATAGGAAAAGGAATTCGCATTAACAACGTTCTCTATGAACATTTAGAAGGCTTTATCGCCAAACTAGAGGAAATGGGCGTTCGTATGACGGTCTCAGAAGACAGTATCTTCGTTGAAGAACAGTCTGGTTTAAAGGCCATCAATATCAAAACTGCACCCTATCCAGGGTTCGCAACCGATTTGCAACAGCCTATCACGCCACTTTTACTAACTGCGCAAGGTCGTGGAACGATTATTGATACGATTTATGAGAAACGTGTCAATCATGTCTTTGAGTTAGCAAAAATGGATGCGGATATTACGACTACAAACGATCACATTATTTACAACGGTGGTCGTAACTTACACGGGGCAAGTGTAAAAGCTACAGACTTGCGAGCTGGTGCTGCACTTGTCATCGCTGGCTTGATGGCTCAAGGCCAGACTGAAATTACGAATATTGAGTTTATCCTTCGTGGCTACTCAGATATTATTGAAAAATTGCGTAGTCTTGGAGCAGATATTACACTCGTTGAAGACTAAGCCGTTGAGGTGATTATGAATATTTGGACCAAATTAGCAATGTTTTCTTTTTTTGAAACGGAGCGCTTGTATTTGCGTCCTTTCTTTTTTAGTGACAGTCAAGCGTTTTTCGAGATTGCTTCAAACCCTGAGAATTTGCAGTTTATTTTTCCCAGTCAAGCAAATTTGGAAGAAAGTCAGTACGCACTTGCTAACTATTTTATGAAGAATCCTCTGGGTGTTTGGGCAATTTGTCTTCAAGGAAATCAGGAAATGATTGGCTCTATTAAATTTGAAAAAATCGATGAAATCAAAAAAGAAGCAGAAATTGGTTATTTCTTAAAAAAGGATTCTTGGTCACAAGGTTATATGACAGAAGTAGTTACCAAACTATGTCAGCTTTCATTTGAAGAATTTGGTTTAAAACAATTATCCATCATCACTCATCTGGAGAATCAAGCTAGTCAAAAAGTAGCCTTAAAATCGGGTTTTAGCCTCGTCCGACAGTTTAAGGGAAGCGATCGCTATACACGAAAAATGAGGGACTATCTTGAATTTCGATACATAAAAGGAGAATTCAATGAGTAAACACCAGGAAATTTTGTCCTATCTGGAAGAGTTGCCAATTGGGAAGAGAGTTAGTGTTCGCAGTATTTCCAATCACCTAGGTGTTAGTGACGGAACAGCCTACCGAGCTATTAAAGAAGCTGAAAATCGTGGCATCGTTGAAACTCGGCCACGTAGTGGAACTATACGGGTCAAGTCCCAAAAAGTGGCTATTGAGCGGCTAACCTATGCTGAAATTGCTGAAGTCACCTCCTCTGAAGTTTTAGCTGGTCAGGAAGGGTTGGAGAGAGAATTTAGCAAATTCTCCATTGGGGCTATGACAGAGCAAAATATCCTGTCCTATCTCCATGATGGTGGTCTTTTGATCGTAGGAGACCGCACTCGCATTCAACTTTTAGCGCTGGAAAATGAAAATGCGGTCCTTGTGACAGGTGGTTTTCATGTCCAGGACGATGTTCTTGAGTTGGCTAATAAAAAAGGGATTCCAGTTCTGAGGAGTAAACATGACACTTTTACAGTAGCGACCATGATTAACAAAGCCCTCTCAAATGTTCAAATCAAAACCGATATTCTGACAGTCGAAAAGCTCTATCGTCCCAGTCATGAGTATGGTTTTTTGAGAGAAACGGATACAGTCAAAGACTATCTAGACTTGGTCCGTAAGAACAGAAGTAGCCGTTTCCCAGTCATTAACCAACACCAAGTGGTTGTCGGGGTTGTTACTATGCGTGACGCAGGAGATAAATCCCCCAGCACAACGATTGACAAGGTGATGACGCGAAGTATCTTTGTAACAGGCTTAGCGACCAATATTGCCAATGTCAGTCAACGAATGATTGCAGAAGACTTTGAGATGGTTCCCGTTGTCAGAAGTAACCAAACCTTGCTTGGAGTAGTAACGAGACGAGATGTCATGGAAAAGATGAGCCGTTCTCAGGTTTCAGCTTTGCCAACTTTCTCCGAGCAAATTGGGCAAAAACTATCCTATCATCATGATGAAGTCGTCATTACTGTTGAGCCTTTCATGCTGGAGAAAAATGGTGTCCTTGCTAATGGAGTCTTGGCTGAAATCCTCAACCATATGACCCAAGACCTCGTTGTCAATAGCGGACGTAATCTCATCATTGAGCAGATGTTGATTTATTTCTTGCAGGCTGTGCAGATAGATGATACTCTGCGGATTCAGGCTCGGATTATTCACCACACGAGACGTTCAGCTATTATTGATTATGATATTTATCATGGTCATCAGATTGTTTCAAAAGCAAATGTTACGGTTAAAATTAATTAGAATCTAGGAGAAAAAATGATAACTTTAAAATCAGCACGTGAAATCGAAGCCATGGACAAGGCTGGTGATTTCCTAGCAAGTATCCATATCGGCTTACGTGATTTGATTAAGCCGGGCGTAGATATGTGGGAAGTTGAAGAGTACGTTCGTCGACGTTGTAAAGAGGAGAATTTCCTTCCTTTACAGATTGGAGTAGATGGTGCAGTCATGGATTACCCCTATGCCACTTGTTGCTCTCTCAACGACGAAGTAGCTCATGCTTTTCCACGTCATTACATCTTGAAAGATGGCGATTTGCTCAAGGTTGACATGGTACTGGGTGGTCCGATTGCCAAATCCGACCTCAATGTATCTAAACTCAACTTCAACAATGTTGAGCAAATGAAAAAATACACCCAAAGTTATACTGGTGGTTTAGCTGACTCATGTTGGGCTTATGCGGTTGGTACACCGTCTGAAGAAGTGAAAAACCTGATGGACGTGACCAAGGAAGCTATGTATAAAGGGATTGAGCAAGCAGTTGTTGGCAATCGTATCGGTGATATCGGTGCAGCCATTCAAGAATACGCTGAAAGTCGCGGTTACGGTGTCGTTCGTGATTTGGTTGGTCATGGTGTTGGTCCAACTATGCACGAGGAGCCAATGGTTCCTAACTACGGTATTGCAGGGCGTGGACTCCGTCTCCGTGAAGGAATGGTACTAACTATTGAACCCATGATCAATACTGGTGACTGGGAAATTGATACAGATATGAAGACTGGCTGGGCTCATAAGACTATAGATGGCGGCCTGTCTTGCCAATATGAACACCAGTTCGTGATTACCAAAGACGGTCCAGTTATCTTGACTAGTCAAGGTGAAGAAGGAACGTATTAAAAAAAGGAGCTTAGCTCCTTTTTTTGTGTCAAATTTTATCAAAATAAATAAGCGTAGCAGACTTCTTACAAATTTATTCTTTTGTAGTAAAATAGGATTAGAATTTTGAGAAAGTAGGTAATTCGTTGGAGTCGATTATATTTCTAGTATCCGTTTTTTTAGCTGGTATCCTGTCCTTCTTTTCACCCTGCATCTTTCCTTTGCTACCTGTCTATGCTGGTATTTTACTGGATGATCAGGGAAATTCGAAAAGCTTTCGCTTTTTTGGAAGAGACGTTGCATGGTCTGGTTTAATTCGAACCTTGTGCTTTATTGCAGGAATCTCCCTTATTTTCTTTATTTTAGGATTTGGAGCTGGATTCCTAGGGCACATGCTCTATGCAGACTGGTTTCGTTATGCTATGGGAATAGTCATTATTCTTTTAGGGCTTCACCAGATGGAAATCTTGCATTTCAATAAACTGGAGATTCAAAAGACAGTCACCTTCAAACAATCCAAGTCTAATCACTATCTGTCAGCCTTTTTACTTGGGATAACCTTTAGTTTTGGTTGGACCCCTTGTATCGGACCGGTTTTAAGTTCGGTCTTGGCTCTTGCAGCTTCAGGAGGCAATGGTGCTTGGCAAGGAGCCGTGTTAACATTAGTATATACATTGGGAATGGCCCTTCCTTTCATTGTTTTGGCCTTGGCTTCGGGCTGGATCATGCCCTATTTTAGTAAATTAAAACCCCATATGATCCTACTAAAAAAAATCGGGGGAGCTTTGATTATTTTGATGGGATTATTATTAATGCTAGGGCAGTTAAATGCCTTGTCAGGAATTCTTGGATAAAAGGAGAAAAATATGAAAAAAGTTATTTTTGCTGGATTGAGCCTCATGTCTCTATTTTTGTTGATTGCTTGTGGTGAAAAAGAAACCAAACAGACAAGCAGTCCAAAACAACCTGCTGTACAACAAATCGCAGTCGGTAAGGATGCTCCAGACTTCACCTTGCAGTCTATGGATGGCAAAGAAGTGAAGTTATCAGACTATAAAGGGAAAAAGGTTTATTTGAAATTCTGGGCTTCTTGGTGTGGACCATGTAAAAAAAGCATGCCTGAGTTGATGGAACTAGCTGCCAAACAAGATCGAGACTTTGAAATCTTGAGTGTCATTGCACCTGGTCTCCAAGGTGAAAAAACAGTTCAAGACTTTCCAAAATGGTACCAAGAACAAGGCTACAAGGATATTCCAGTTCTATATGATACGCAAGCAACTACCTTCCAAGCCTACCAAATTCGTAGTATTCCAACAGAATACTTGATTGACAGTCAAGGTAAAATCGGAAAAATCCAATTTGGTGCTATTAGCAACGCTGATGCAGAAGCGGCTTTTAAAGAAATGAAATAAAGAAAAAATCGCGAAGAATCGCGATTTTTTTATAATTTTTCATTGATAAAGCGGATGAATTGGTTCCACCAAACCTTCAAAAAGAAGGCTTTTTCTACTTTCTTTTCAGAAACCATTTCAAAAGATGGTTTGTCGGAAGTGAGATAGCCCTGACCGACCAAATCCTGATCATCATAGGTTAGAGTACCAACAACCTTGCCTTCTTCCAATGGAGCCATTTCTGATGTTGATTTCGGTGTGAATTGGAGAGTAGGTGTAGTACCGCTTCCGATGCGTTGGACGATGGAAATGTCTGACTTAGCGACAGCTGTCACATTATCTTCCTTACCATCAAGAACTGTTACTTTACTATCGTTGTATGCTTCACTTTTCTGAACAACAGTTTTTAAGGCAAAGTTTGCAGAAATATAATCTAAAAGTGCAGAAGTAGCAGTAAAACGTGCATAAGGGTTGGTATCTTGTTGATCTGCATTCAAAACAACCGTAATAATACGCATCCCTTTCTCAACAGTTGTTCCAACGAATGAAGCACCAGCTTTATCAGTAGTACCTGTCTTTAGTCCATCAATACCACCACGATAGGCAGGCATTCCCTCCAACATATAGTTGGTTGAGTGGATTTCAAGTCCTGCAAATGTAGAAGTTGGTTTTTTGGTGATTTCCAAAACTTGAGGATAATCTCGGATGAGGTTACGAGCGACGATTGCAACGTCGTAGGCACTCAACTTGTTTTCATCGTCTTTTTTAGAACCAGGATAGATATTATCGCCAAGTGTCTCATTATTTAAACCAGTTGTGTTTACAATAGTTGCATCTTGAATTCCCCATTCAAGAAGTTTAGCCCTCATTTTGTCTACAAAGTCTTTCTCAGAACCAGCAATCTTTTCTGCTAGTGCAATCGCAGCGCTGTTCGCGCTGGATACCATTGTAGCCTCTAATAGCTGTTCAACAGTATAATTTCGGGCTTCCATAGGGACGTTACTCGCCTCAGAATTAGTTGTAAGTTTGTAAGGATAGTCCGAAATATCAACAGGTGTAGATAGGCTGATAGTTCCTTGTTCCAGAGCTTCATAGACCAGATAAACTGTAACTAGTTTTGTAATAGAAGCAATTTCTACAGGCTGATTTGCATCTTTTTCATAGAGGATTTTTCCAGTTGTAGCCTCGACAGCAATAGCATGTTTAGCAGCAACATCAAACTCCTGAGCAGAAACAGTAGAAGCTGTTCCAAAAACTAAAAGTGTCATAAAAGATAAAATTATTTTTTTCATATTAACTTTATTTTATCATAAAGAAAAAAAATATTCTCGCTTTTTTACTAAAGCCATCTTATCTTTTTCAGAAATGTGGTAAAATAGAGAGAAGGAGGATACCTATGTTCCGTAGAAACAAATTATTTTTTTGGACAGCTGAAATTTTATTATTAACACTGATTTTCTATCTTTGGAGAGAAATGGGGGCCATCATTACTCCCTTCGTGACGGTTGTGAATACCATCATGATTCCATTTTTGCTTGGTGGATTTTTTTACTACATTACAAATCCAGTCGTTACTTTCTTAGAAAAGAGATGTAAGATCAATCGTCTAATT
The DNA here is from genome assembly GCF_000298695.2 of Streptococcus sp. GMD3S. Classification (GTDB taxonomy): domain Bacteria; phylum Bacillota; class Bacilli; order Lactobacillales; family Streptococcaceae; genus Streptococcus. The sequence continues at coordinate 27,257 of NZ_AJRC02000002.1, forward strand.
GGTGTCTTGGTCACTCTTTGTGCCTTAATTGGTGCTATCGTTGTGGGGGTCGTTTATCTCTTGCCGATTTTGATTAATCAGTTGACCAGCTTGATTATTTCTAGTCAAAACATCTATAGTAGACTACAAGATTTGATCATTGATTTGTCCATGAATCCAGTCTTCCAAAATATTGATATTCAACAAACTATTCAACAACTGAATCTCTCCTATGTGGATATCCTCCAGAATATCCTAAATAGCGTCAGCAACAGTTTAGGAAGCGTTCTTTCAGCTTTGTTTAGTACGGTTCTGATTCTCATTATGACCCCTGTATTCTTGATTTATTTCTTGTTGGATGGTCATAAGTTGCTACCAATGTTGGAACGTACCATCTTAAAACATGACAAATTGAATCTTTCTAGCCTTTTAACCAATCTCAATACAACTATAGCCCGTTATATCAGTGGAATTGCGATTGATGCGGTTATTATTGGATGTTTAGCCTATATTGGCTATAGCGTTATCGGATTAAAGTACGCCCTAGTTTTTGCTATTTTCTCTGGAATCGCAAATTTGATTCCTTATGTTGGTCCAAGTATTGGCTTAATTCCAATGGTGATTGCCAATGTGTTCACGGATCCTCATCGTATGTTGATTGCGGTTGCTTATATGCTTATTATTCAGCAGATTGACGGAAATGTTCTCTATCCACGTATCGTTGGAGGGGTTATGAAAGTACACCCGATTACAATCTTGGTGCTCCTTTTACTGTCAAGTAATATCTACGGTGTCATAGGAATGGTCGTAGCAGTACCTACTTACTCTATTTTTAAAGAAATTACTAAGTTCCTAGCGAAATTATATGAAAACCATAAAGAAGCTAAGGAACTGGAAAAAACAGAATCAAATTAAAATCAGGGAAACCTGATTTTTTGATGAAAATACTATCTCCAAACAAAAAGAAGTTTGAATTCATATTGCTATAAAGAAGCAGAAGAACAGGATTTGATAAGATTTAGATTAATTCACAAAATATGTGTAAAACACTTGCAATTTAGCAGAAATTTGATAAAATAGTAAGGAAAGTTAGACTGTATTGCCTACTGTCTATCTATAAAATATATTTTATTGGAGGCTTTTACTCAAATGGCAAAAGAAAAATACGATCGTAGTAAACCACACGTTAACATTGGTACTATCGGACACGTTGACCACGGTAAAACTACTTTGACTGCAGCTATCACAACTGTATTGGCACGTCGCTTGCCTTCAGCAGTTAACCAACCAAAAGACTATGCGTCTATCGATGCTGCTCCAGAAGAACGCGAACGCGGTATCACTATCAACACTGCGCACGTTGAGTACGAAACTGAAAAACGTCACTACGCTCACATCGACGCTCCAGGGCACGCGGACTACGTTAAAAACATGATCACTGGTGCCGCTCAAATGGACGGAGCTATCCTTGTAGTAGCTTCAACTGACGGACCAATGCCACAAACTCGTGAGCACATCCTTCTTTCTCGTCAGGTTGGTGTTAAACACCTTATCGTCTTCATGAACAAAATTGACTTGGTAGACGACGAAGAATTGCTTGAATTGGTTGAAATGGAAATCCGTGACCTCTTGTCAGAATACGACTTCCCAGGTGACGATCTTCCAGTTATCCAAGGTTCAGCTCTTAAAGCTCTTGAAGGTGACTCTAAATACGAAGACATCATCATGGAATTGATGAACACTGTTGATGAGTACATCCCAGAACCAGAACGTGACACTGAAAAACCATTGCTTCTTCCAGTCGAAGACGTATTCTCAATCACTGGACGTGGTACAGTTGCTTCAGGACGTATCGACCGTGGTACTGTTCGTGTCAACGACGAAATCGAAATCGTTGGTATCAAAGAAGAAACTCAAAAAGCAGTTGTTACTGGTGTTGAAATGTTCCGTAAACAACTTGACGAAGGTCTTGCCGGAGATAACGTAGGTGTCCTTCTTCGTGGTGTTCAACGTGACGAAATCGAACGTGGACAAGTTATCGCTAAACCAGGTTCAATCAACCCACACACTAAATTTAAAGGTGAAGTCTACATCCTTACTAAAGAAGAAGGTGGACGTCACACTCCATTCTTCAACAACTACCGTCCACAATTCTACTTCCGTACTACTGACGTTACAGGTTCAATCGAACTTCCTGCAGGTACTGAAATGGTAATGCCTGGTGATAACGTGACTATCGACGTTGAGTTGATCCACCCAATCGCCGTAGAACAAGGTACTACATTCTCTATCCGTGAGGGTGGACGTACTGTTGGTTCAGGTATGGTTACAGAAATCGAAGCTTAATTCGATTAAGTTCCCAGAAGAACAATTATTTAAGTCAGACACTAAAAGAATCTTGCCTTGCAAGGTTCTTTTTTTCTTCTCCTTACTCTATTTGAAGTGCTTCTACTCTAGCAGTATAATAGTTTTTTTGGTATAATAAAAGTTATGGAAATCGAAAAAACCAATCGTATGAACGCCCTTTTTGAATTTTATGCGGCGCTTTTGACAGACAAGCAGATGAACTATATTGAACTCTATTATGCTGATGATTATAGTCTTGCTGAGATTGCTGAAGAGTTCGGTGTCAGTCGTCAGGCTGTCTATGATAATATCAAGCGGACGGAAAAGATTCTAGAAGATTATGAGATGAAACTGCACATGTATTCGGACTACATTGTCCGCAGTCAGATTTTTGACCAGATCTTGGAGCGTTATCCCAAGGATGACTTTCTGCAGGAGCAGATAGAAATTTTAACAAGCATTGATAATAGAGAGTAAGAGGAAGAAAAATGGCATTTGAAAGTTTAACAGAACGTTTACAGAACGTCTTTAAAAATCTACGTAAAAAAGGAAAAATCTCTGAGGCTGATGTCCAGGAAGCAACCAAAGAAATTCGCTTGGCCTTGCTGGAAGCCGACGTTGCCTTGCCTGTTGTAAAGGACTTTATCAAGAAGGTTCGTGAACGTGCAATCGGACACGAGGTCATTGATACCCTCAATCCAGCCCAACAGATTATCAAAATCGTTGATGAGGAATTGACAGCTGTTTTAGGTTCCGATACGTCAGAAATTATCAAGTCACCAAAAATTCCAACCATTATCATGATGGTCGGTTTGCAGGGGGCTGGTAAAACGACCTTTGCTGGTAAGCTGGCTAATAAACTCAAGAAGGAAGAAAATGCTCGTCCTTTGATGATTGCTGCGGATATTTACCGCCCAGCCGCCATCGACCAGTTGAAAACACTTGGACAGCAGATTGATGTTCCAGTCTTTGCACTTGGAACAGAAGTACCAGCTGTTGAGATTGTTCGCCAAGGTTTGGAGCAAGCGCAGGCCAACCACAACGACTATGTTTTGATTGATACGGCAGGGCGTTTACAAATCGATGAACTTCTCATGAATGAGCTTCGTGATGTTAAAGCACTGGCTCAGCCAAATGAAATCCTCCTCGTCATTGATGCCATGATCGGTCAGGAAGCGGCTAATGTTGCCCGTGAGTTTAATGCTCAGTTGGAAGTAACTGGTGTCATCCTTACCAAGATTGATGGGGATACTCGTGGTGGTGCGGCCTTGTCTGTTCGCCACATCACTGGAAAACCTATCAAGTTCACTGGTACGGGTGAAAAGATAACAGATATCGAAACCTTCCACCCAGATCGTATGTCAAGCCGTATCCTTGGTATGGGGGATATGCTGACCTTGATTGAGAAAGCTTCTCAGGAATACGATGAGCAAAAAGCCCTTGAAATGGCTGAGAAGATGCGCGAAAACACCTTTGATTTCAATGATTTCATTGATCAATTGGATCAGGTGCAAAATATGGGACCAATGGAAGACTTGCTCAAGATGATTCCAGGTATGGCTAACAATCCAGCCCTTCAAAACATGAAGGTGGACGAGCGTCAGATTGCGCGCAAACGTGCCATTGTATCTTCCATGACACCTGAGGAGCGTGAAAATCCCGATTTGTTAAATCCAAGCCGTCGCCGTCGTATCGCTGCAGGTTCTGGAAATACCTTTGTTGAAGTCAATAAATTTATCAAAGACTTTAACCAGGCCAAACAGCTCATGCAAGGTGTCATGTCTGGCGATATGAACAAGATGATGAAGCAAATGGGAATCAATCCAAATAACCTTCCAAAAAATATGTCAAATATGGGAGGGATGGATATGTCTGCCCTTGAAGGCATGATGGGACAAGGTGGAATGCCGGATATGTCAGGTCTCGGAGGAGCAGGCATGCCAGATATGAGCCAGATGTTTGGTGGCGGACTCAAAGGTAAAATCGGTGAATTTGCCATGAAACAGTCTATGAAACGTATGGCCAACAAAATGAAAAAAGCGAAGAAAAAACGTAAATAAAAAAGGAAAGCAGAAGTGCTTTCCTTATTATTATGTGACTATTAGTCCGTCTCGCTCCGTAAGGTGCGAGACAAATAAACCACCCGTTAGACATTATAGAGTATATTATTGTTGTTCAGGTAGAATAAAACAGAAGCAGAAACTATAAATACTTATTTTCATTTTATCGAAGTCTATTATCTTAGTTACACAATATATAAGTAATTTTACATTTACTAAATTAAAATATTATTTTAGTGTCAAATAGTCACTGTTGATGGTATAATTTAAGAGAAGTTTATATAAGGGAGTTTTTATTATGGTTATTAATAGTATTAATTTAGTTATACCCAACGATATTCAAAGGGGCTTAGTATCAGGTATATACAAACAATTTGGTTCTGTTATCAGAAATAATAAGGGACAGATTATTAAGCATCTCAAAGCTGTAGATTTTTCTAAAGATACTGCAAATAAATTAATCGGCAATAAGGCTATAAAAGTTGGACTAATAGGTGCAGGAGTTTTAGCTGTGGGAGGAGTTGGTTATTACAGTTATCGCAGTATGCAGATGAATAGTGTATCAAAATCTTTAATAAAGAGGTTAACTCAGTATTTAATTACCGCTCAAAAAGGAGAATTGACTGAAAAAGATATTGATAAGTTTTTAAATTTCTTAAATAAAAATGAATCTCTGCTAAAGAAATTAGAATTAGATACCTCTCTTGATGAATTATTTGAATTGGTTAAGACTTATACAGAGCAGTTTGCTGAAGCAAACAACTTTGTATATCATAATGAAACTAAAAGAAAAACTAATCATAACGACAAAATTATTAATCTAAAAGAGTATCTTAAAGTACAAAAGAACATATACAGTTCAGAAGTAATTTAGTTATTTTAATTTTATAATTTGAGATGCTAAAAAAGTTTCTATTCTAATTTCTGAAAATAATTTTTAAACAAGTATTTTCATTCAAATCATATTTTTTCAATTATAAATGATTTATCAGAATACGAAGTGGTGGAAATATTAGTAGAGTTCTGGTTAAGAAATATTCTGATGGAGTAATTAAACTGGCTGATAAATTCGACTATTTAAAAGATGAGTTAGAAGAGCTTACAAATTGGGTTTCTATTAAAGTTGATGGATCGTTTTGGACAAGCATTCACCGACGCAGCAACGCAGTTAAGTAAAGTAAAACAATATTACGAATTTTCTTGGGACGATGAAGCATTTGGGATGACACTGCCTTCAATGCATGGCAGGAAAATAGACAAATGAATATTGTCAAAGAATTTGCGACAGAGTGGGGACTAGATAGTCTACTACTTGCTAAATCACTGAAATCTTATGACTTGAAAAAGCCAGAAGAAATTCCATTCAGGGAAGATCTCGTAAAAACACTTGATGCAACTAAGGCAACAAATCAATTTGCAGGAAGCAAACTTAAACTCAACATGGAATTGAATAAAGTTCTTCCTCAATGGATGCAGGAAATGAAATTAAGATTTAAGTAAAAATTAAAATATCAAGATGATATTAGATTTCTTTTTAAAATCACTTTTTCATTTAGTTTTGTTAAGTGTAGAAGAGATTGTTAGATAATTATTAAATTATTTGGAGTTATAACTTATAAATAATAGAACGGAGTGAATCGTGAGAATAAGTAAAGTTGAGTATGTTTTTGCAGATAAAAACTTTAAATTTGAATTTAACAGTAATTCAGAAGAAGATAACAATACATATAGTTTGATACTAGGAAATAATGGGTCTGGGAAAAGTACTTTTTTTGAAGTATTATTAGGTAAATTTTCTGAGGAATATGACTCCAAGGAGCCATCATCAGTTGAACTTGAAGAAGGTTCTTTAAAAAAGATAATTTTATCTACTTATTCGCCATTTGATAGAATTAGCAATAAGACTTTGAGGGAAAGTAGCAGGGTATTTTTTAAAATCAAATCTAAGAAAAATGAAAAGAAAGTAGAAGAAGGAACGGATCAGAAGAATACGGAAGTTATTTATCCTATCCATACTCATGATAAAATAATTTCATTAGCGTGTAGCTCGTATTATAAATGCATTATAAAAAATGATAGACACTTTGCTAATGTAGAAAAAGCGGTGTCAAATTTACTTGAGTTAGATAGTTCTAATAAATTATTCCTTATAGAATCAATAAATCAAGCAAAGATTCGAAAACTTTTTTCAGATGCAATTTCATCATATAATAACGATGTTTATAAAAAAGTTCATGAAAGAATTTCTTATATCGAACAGAGTGAACAGATATTAATAAAATCCTTTGTGGAATTAATGTATAAGAGGAATGAATTATTTGATGAAATATATGGATTATTTAATGCACAAAAAAAGTCAGAAGAATACGAAGAAATAGTGGTTAATTATTTAAATACGGAATTTATACCACGGTTTTCAGATAAAAAAATAAAAACTGAAGATTATTATAAAAAAACGGATGAAGAATTTCTTAAATTTATTACAAGAGGACAATATTTTAATTATGAATTCTACTCATATCCAGATATCTTACTACGTGTTAAAAAGTTGGCAGATATAAGAGAAAAAATGTTTAAGACATTGGACAAATTAAATGAATTAGAGGATAAAGGGAAGTCGTATTTTACATACCATGGTTTAAATAATTATTTTTTTAAATTTGAACAACCAGAATCGTTTAGTATTTTTTTAGTTTTAGTTTATTTAAAAGAACTATATAAAAATATAAAATTTAATCACGGTAAAGATGTTAAATATGATGATTATTATAAAAAGTTACTTTCGGTAACTGACATAGAAGAATTTTATCAATCTAATTTTAAGGAAGATTACAAAATTCTAATGAATTTAGATTTTGATATTCTTGAAAAAACTAATAATTTTTTAATTGATGATTTAGTAATTTTAAAAAGTAATAGATATACTTCAATATCTCAACTAAGTTCAGGTGAGTTCTCAATATTTCTTCGTATTATGGAGATAAGTTTGTATATTGAGAATGATTCACTTATTTTAATTGATGAACCAGAAATTCATTTAAATCCTAAATGGATAAATCAATATTATTACATACTTAGAAAATGTTTCTCAAATTTAAATTGCCACTTTATAATCGCAAGTCAGTCTCCACTTATTGTAGGTATGTTTTCCAAGGATCAAATTTTTTATTTAGATGCAAATAATGAGGGAAATAGTGTTAGAAGTGTAAAGGAAGAAACATTTGCTGCTAGTATTGATAGTATTTTAAAATATATTTTTGATGTTGACTATTCAGATAATCAATTTATCCAACAAGAAGTAAGGAATATAGAAAGACTTTCAAAAATTAATTTATTGGAAGCAATAGATAAAATTGACAAGATAGCTTATGGGACAATTCAGAATAAACTCTTAGATCGCATATTAACAGAAGAAAATATTTCATATTACGAAGAGGTAATAGAAGAAGGAGGTGAATATGAGTAGAAAATATAAATTAACAGTATTGACAGCAGACATTAGTAGACTGCTTGAAGAGAGTAATAATGGCGTAGATAAATCTGTAATTCTAAATACTAATTTTGATAATTTGAAATTTGTATATTATAGACTCCCTAAGTTAAGAAAAATAATTGATTATTTATTAGATAGCAATATAAAAGAAGAGATTATTAAACAAGATAAATTCTTTAAATCTAATTATTTTAATTATCTTAAATTAAATATGGAATGTGATGTACCAGATAGTGTTCAGGAAATAATTACTTTTTATAATCAATATAACGAAGATTCTTATTTTAGTTATAAAGAAATGTATAACTATGTATTTAATGAAAGTAGTAAAAAATTACAAAATACATATGACTTAAAATTTGGAAATATTAAAGAATATTTTTCTCGAGGAACGTATTGTACTTATTGTTCTGTTTGTCAACAAAGAATAAATATTGGCAGTAGAGATTTAGATCATTTTTTAAACAAACAATACTTTCCTATTCTGTGTCTTATGCAGGAAAATTTAATTCCAATGTGCACGATTTGTAATAGAATTTATAAACAAACTGAATTACCTCAATTGCCGGTAGTCCATCCTTTCCAGGTTAAATTTCCTATTGAAAATATTCCTATTAGGTTAAAGACACTAACTGAGTTAGAAATTATTGATGCTGATCTACCTCCTGAATATATAAATTATATTAAGTTGATGGATTTGAAAAATAGACTAACTCATTTAGATATTAAAAAAAACTTAGAAGATATAATTTGGGCTGTTCAAGAAGAAAGTAGGAAACAAGTAACAAAAGGCATGAATTTTAAATCAGTATTGAAAATAGTCAATGATGTAATAACTGATTATATTAATAGCGAGTTACTAGTAATAGCGTCATATTTTTATATTAACACTAAAATATTAGAATCCATGAACAACTCGATATTCTCAAAAAGAATTGCCTGTAAAATTCACAGAGAAGTAAATAACTGAGCTTATTTTAGATAATTAATTCAAAATATATTAGATGTAATAAACACAAAAAAATCCGTAATAGTAGAGTTGTGAAACATAACCAGAATTAGATTTGTTTGTATTAGCAATTTTATAACATTATTACCTCAAAAAATTTCTGTAATAAGAGGAATATGCAGAAATGTCTATTGTAATGGCAAGTGTTAAACTTTCTGGAAAATAGTTATTTTTCGGAAAGTCAAAATGTTGTTATTTATGATATACTTATACTGAGTTTATATCTTTTGGATGTTCCAGGAACATGAACATTCTAATGTTTTATTTTCTAAGGAGGATGGATTTCAGTGGACTTTCCCAAATATTCATATCAACTCTAGCTGATAAGAGAAATCGAATCTCAAGGAGGTCCTTGAACTACAAAACTCTGTATCAATTTTAAATGATCCAGGTGAAATTTCTAGCTTTATTTGACAAACTATGAAAAATAAAGGAATAGTAATGAAACTAATTTATAGAACAAAAATTCATAGACCCAATAAATACGAACGCTTTCACAATGAATATTATCAAAAGGGAGATATTATTGAAAAATATACCATTTCTAGCACACGAGTACCAGGTCGTCTAGAAAAAGGTGAAACCAGAAGAAATGATTGTAAATATTTGAGTGCGTCTTGGCATATCCAAAATCCTAATATGCCACAATGGCTAAAACAATATATAGTTAATACATCAGAAACTCATATTGAAGACCTGATAAATGAATTACAGACAAATGGATATCGTGTGCATACATGTGATGATAAGCCTTTACTTATCTTTAAAGACAAGATTGTTAAAGTTTTTATCGATCAGGTATGGATAGATATTATACCTTTGATAAAATTATATTATAATAGGAAAAAAGTATCAGACAAATTACTCGAGCAGTTTGAAAAAGATTGGCTTGATCTTAATGTCTCTTATCAACAATTGTTAGATAAGCAAGAGGAAGCGAACTTACTCAAAAAAAACGAGAAATACGATAAATTTTATCAAAAATACTATGAATCCTACAACTCAGAAAAAGCAGCTGGTGAATTAAATAGATTTTTGTTAGGTATTATTTCTAATACAAAGGGTACTGAGAAGGAATATTTTTCACAATTACTGGAGAAGGTTCAAAAACAAGACTTAACGCCTGAACTTTATGCTGATATCTTAGCAACTATATTTTCTCAAGAAAAATCTAAGATTCACTAAAATGGTGTATTTCTATTTTAAGTATATATACTATCGTCACTCCTAAATAAATTTTGCTTCTACATCCTTAAAACAAAAAAAGCCCCACCATATTTTATTTCTGGTGGGATTTTTGGTGGGGAACCAATCAATTTTGATTTATTTTTAACCTTTTATAACAACTGAAAATGCTGTTAAATCAACCATTTCACTTCAAATCATGTTTATAAATCATTCCCACTCCACGGTTGCAGGTGGTTTACTTGTAATATCGTAGACGATACGGTTAACGTGGTCTACTTCGTTAACGATACGTACAGAAATTTTTTGAAGGACTTCCCAAGGAATCTTGGCAAAGTCAGCTGTCATACCATCGATAGAAGTAATGGCGCGAATGGCAATGGTATAGTCATATGTACGACCGTCACCCATAACACCTACTGAACGAACGCCTGTATTGACAGTGAAGTATTGCCAGATATCGCGGTCAAGACCAGCTTTAGCGATTTCTTCACGAAGGATAGCATCAGACTCACGAACAGTTTCTAGTTTTTCTTCAGTGATTTCACCCATGACACGGATAGCAAGTCCTGGTCCTGGAAATGGTTGGCGCCATACAATGTGGTCTGGCATGCCAAGTTCAGTACCGAGGGCACGGACTTCGTCTTTATAAAGAGTGTTCAATGGTTCAATCAATTCAAACTGCATGTCTTCTGGAAGACCACCAACATTGTGGTGTGATTTGATGGTTTGGGCTGTGTCTGTACCAGACTCAATTACGTCAGTGTATAGTGTTCCTTGAGCAAGGAATTTTACATCTTTTAGCTTGCTAGCTTCGTCATCAAAGACATAAACAAATTCATTACCGATAATCTTCCGTTTTTGTTCAGGGTCAGAAACGCCAGCAAGTTTGTCAAGGAAGCGTTTTGCAGCGTCTGCTTTGACGATATTCAAACCGAACTTACCACCAAGCATGTCCATAACTTGGTCAGCTTCTCCCTTACGGAGAAGACCGTGGTCTACAAAGATACAGATCAATTGATCACCGATCGCTTTTTGAAGAAGAACTCCAACAACAGAAGAGTCAACACCACCTGATAGACCGAGAAGAACACGTTTGTCACCTACAGTTTCACGGATTTTCTTGATCTGCATATCGATAAAGTTGTCCATTGACCAATCACCCTTAGCCTGACAGATGTTAAGGGCAAAGTTACGAAGGATATCATTTCCGTATACAGAATGGCGAACTTCTGGGTGGAATTGGATACCATAGATGTGCTTGTCAGGGTTTTCAATAGCTGCATAAGGACAGTCAGCAGAAGTTCCAGTACGAACAAAATCAGCTGGAATCTCTGTAACAGCATCGCCATGGCTCATCAAAACAATCTGTTCTTCAGGAGTTCCTTCAAAGAGGGCAGAAGTGGTATGGGTAAGTGGTGATTGTCCATACTCACGGTTACCAGCATCACCTGCAGGGACAACTTTTCCTCCAAGTTTATGAGTTAAAAGTTGCATACCATAGCAGATTCCCAAAATTGGAATGCCAAGTTCAAAAATTTCTGGGTCAATATCAAATGAACCATCTTCGTATACAGAGTTTGGTCCACCAGAGAGGATGATCCCTACAGGGTTAATCGCACGAACCTCTGCGGCTGAGATTTTGTGACTTTTTAGCTCTGAAAAAACACCAATTTCACGAATACGACGTGAAATCAGCTGGTTGTATTGGCTACCATAGTCCAGCACGATGATTTTTTCGACATCTTGCAAGTCAGTTGAAATGTTGCTCATCTTTTTCCTTTCTCAAAAGAAATATCTTTTTCAATATTCTATCACAAATAGGGGCGAATTACCAACTAAACAAGGCAAAGTTTGACTTTTTCTTAGCAAATACGGTACAATGGAGAAAATAAAGAAAAGAAGTGAGAATCATGTTACCAGCTTATATGAAAATCCACGATCAGATCAAGAAGGATATAGATGAGCATCATTGGAAAATCGGAGAGAGACTTCCAAGTGAGCGAGATTTAGCTGAACAGTTTCAAGTTAGCCGGATGACATTACGTCAGGCTATCTCTCTCTTGGTTGAGGAAGGAGTTTTGGAGCGTCGTGTAGGAAGTGGAACCTTTGTCTCTAGCACTCGTGTCCAAGAAAAAATGCGGGGTACAACCAGTTTTACGGAGATTGTCAAATCTCAGGGGAAAGTTCCTTCTAGTCAACTCATTTCTTACAGAAGAACCATTCCAAATGAGCAAGAGGTCGCTAATCTAGGGATTGCTCCGACAGAGAATATTATCCGCATGGAACGGGTGCGTTACGCTGACCAAGTTCCACTAGTCTATGAAGTCGCATCTATTCCTGAGAAATTTATTAAGGATTTCAAAAAAGAAGAAATCACCAGTCATTTCTTCCATACCTTGCAGCAACATGGCTATCGGATTGGCAAATCCCAACAGACCATTTATGCGAGATTGGCTAAGGAAAAAATTGCTCACTATCTAGAAGTTGAAAAAGGGCATGCCATTTTAGCCTTGACTCAGGTCTCTTATCTTGAAGATGGGACGGCTTTCGAGTATGTAAAGAGTCAATACGTGGGCGAACGCTTTGAATTTTATCTTGAAAATAACTAGTCTAGAAAGGCTAGTTTTTTGTTTTCTTAAAAGATTAGAATTGTCAAAACAATCTGTCTAGGCTTGATTTTATTGCTTATTTACTATAAAATGAGAAGGAAAAACGTCAAACTTTTATATTGCAAATAGGAGAAGAAATGACAAAAACATTAAAACGTCCTGAGGTTTTATCACCTGCAGGGACTTTAGAGAAGCTGAAAGTAGCTGTTCAATATGGTGCGGACGCAGTCTTCATCGGTGGACAGGCCTATGGTCTTCGTAGCCGTGCAGGAAACTTCACCTTTGAACAGATGGAAGAAGGCGTGCAGTTTGCTGCTAAGTACGGTGCCAAGGTCTATGTGGCTGCTAACATGGTTATGCACGAAGGAAACGAAGCTGGTGCTGGAGAATGGTTCCGTAAGTTGCGTGACATCGGGATTGCCGCAGTTATCGTGTCAGATCCAGCCTTGATTATGATTGCAGCAACCGAAGCACCAGGTCTTGAAATCCACCTTTCAACCCAAGCTAGTGCGACCAACTATGAAACTTTAGAGTTCTGGAAAGAACTTGGTCTAACTCGCGTGGTTTTGGCCCGTGAAGTTTCAATGGAAGAATTGGCAGAGATTCGCAAACGTACTGATGTAGAAATTGAAGCCTTTGTCCATGGAGCCATGTGTATTTCTTACTCAGGTCGCTGTACGTTATCAAACCACATGAGTATGCGTGATGCCAACCGTGGGGGCTGTTCTCAGTCTTGTCGTTGGAAATACGATCTTTATGACATGCCTTTTGGTCAAGAACGTAAGAGTCTGAAAGGTGAAATTCCAGAAGAATTTTCGATGTCAGCCGTTGACATGTCCATGATTGACCATATTCCAGATATGATCGAAAACGGTGTAGACAGTCTCAAGATTGAAGGTCGTATGAAGTCGATCCACTATGTTTCAACTGTGACCAACTGTTACAAGGCGGCTGTAGATGCTTATCTCGAAAGTCCCGAGAAATTTGAAGCCATCAAACAGGACTTGGTAGACGAGATGTGGAAGGTTGCCCAACGTGAATTGGCAACAGGTTTCTACTACGGTACACCGTCTGAAAACGAACAGTTGTTTGGCGCTCGTCGTAAAATTCCTGAATACAAGTTTGTCGCTGAAGTGGTTTCGTATGATGATGCGACTCAAACGGCAACCATTCGTCAACGGAATGTTATCAATGAAGGAGACCAAGTTGAGTTTTACGGACCAGGTTTCCGACATTTTGAAACTTATATCGAAGATCTTCATGATGCCAAGGGCAATAAAATAGACCGTGCTCCAAATCCAATGGAACTCTTGACAATCAAGGTTCCACAACCTGTTCAAGCAGGGGATATGGTCCGCGCTCTCAAGGAAGGGCTCATCAACCTCTATAAGGAAGACGGGACAAGTGTTACAGTTCGTGCCTAGATAAGGAAAAGGGAATGATACAAGCTCAAGGTTTATTGGTAGATGATGAAAGCAGATGTGTTCATTATCATAGTGAAAAGGATATTGTTTCACTCCAATGTTATGAATGCAAAAAATACTACGCATGCTATCAGTGTCACAATACTATGGAGACACATGTTTTTTCTCCCTATCCCTTGGCGCTTTTTGAGGATCGACCAATCTTATGTGGGGGTTGTAAGAGGACAATGACTTTCCAAGAATACCAAAAACAGATGGCTTGTCCTTACTGCAGTGCACCATTTAATCCAGGTTGTAAACAACACTATTCCTACTATTTTAAATAAAATGAATCGATCCAAGTTCTTAACTTGGATTTTTCAGTTTGTTTCAGAAAATAGAGTAAAATCAAGAAAAATTCGCAATCTAAAATGGAAAAACTTTCTATAGAATGGGGTAAAAACAGCAAAAATAGAAATAAATCATATGAAACGCTTTCAACGTAAGTAAAAAGTTGACAAATCAAAATTTTAGGACTAAACTAAGTAAGTAAATTTTAAATAAAAGGAGAATTCATCATGAATTTAACATTTTTCGGTCTTTGTCTTGCCTGTATGGGTGTATCTCTTGCAGAAGGTATGTTGATGAACGGTTTGTTCAAATCAGCAGCTCGCCAACCAGACATCATCCCACAATTGCGTAGTTTGATGATCATGGGGATTGCCTTTATCGAAGGAACATTCTTTGTAACCTTGGCGATGTCATTTGTCATTAAATAGACAACTCTATTTAGAAATGGAGGTGTCAAACCATGGAAGAAAGTTTGAATCCAACCGTTAATATTGGACCAATATCCTTTGATTTGACCCTGCTTGCCATGTCTCTTGTAACTGTTTTGATGGTTTTTGCCTTTGTCTACTGGGCAAGTCGTAAAATGACCATCCGTCCAAAGGGCAAACAAAATGCTCTTGAGATGATTTACGACTTTGTGATTGGTTTTACCAAACCAAACATTGGAGAATCATACATCAAGGATTATTCCTTATTTCTGTTTTCTCTATTTCTGTTTATCTTGGTTGCCAATAATATCGGCTTAATGGCAAAAGTACAAACAACAAACGGTTATAACTTGTGGACTTCCCCAACAGCCAACCTTGGATACGATTTATCCCTATCATTCTTGATCACTTTGATCGCCCATGTAGAAGGAGTTCGTCGTAGAGGCGTTAAAGAATATTTGAGAGCATTTGTTACACCTGGCTTTATGACTCCGATGAACATTTTAGAAGAGTTCACCAATTTTGCTTCCTTGGCGATTCGGATCTACGGAAATATTTTTGCCGGTGAGGTCTTAGCTGGATTGCTATTAGCCTTGTCACAAAATGCTTTGTATTGGTATCCTTTTGCCTTTATCGCAAACATGTTATGGACAGCCTTTTCAATTTTCATTTCATGTATTCAGGCTTATGTATTTACCATGTTGTCATCTATGTACATTGGTAAAAAAATAAATGAAGGGGAAGAGTAAGTAGAGGAGGATTAGAAGATGGATTTAACTATTAGTACCATTATCGGTGACTTTATTCTTATCGCTGGTTCCTTCCTTTTATTGATCTTTTTAGTGAAAAAATATGCTTGGGGAAATATTTCCAGCATCTTGGATGAACGTGCTGAAAAGATTTCTTCAGATATTGATGGTGCCGAGGAAGCCCGTAAAAAGGCTGAGGAACTAGCTAACAAACGTGAAGCTGAGTTAGCAGGTAGCCGTACCGAAGCTAAAACGATTATCGAGAATGCAAAGGGAACTGCTGAGAAAAGTAAAGCCGATATTTTAGCCGAAGCTAAACTTGAAGCAGGGCGCTTAAAAGAAAAAGCCAACCAAGAAATTGCGCAAAATAAAGCTGAAGCTTTACAAAGTGTTAAGGGCGAGGTGGCAGATTTGACAGTTAGTCTAGCTGGGAAAATCATCTCACAAAACCTTGACAGTCATGCCCATAAGGAACTCATTGATCAGTATATCGATCAGCTAGGAGAAGCCTAATGGACAAGAAAACAGCAAAGGTAATTGAAAAATACAGCATGCCTTTTGTCCAATTAGTGATTGAAAAAGGAGAAGAGGACCGGATTTTTTCAGACTTGGATCAAATCAAGCAAGTCGCAGAAGAAGCGGGCTTACCCTCTTTTTTAGCTCAGGTGGCAGTTGATGAGTCAGATAAGGAAAAAACAGTTCGTTTCTTTCAAGACTCTGTGTCACCTTTAATGCAAAACTTTATTCAAGTTCTGGTTTACAATCACAGAGCAAATCTTTTTTATGAAGTAATTGCAGATTGTTTGAATCGCCTTGAAAAAGAGACCAATCGTTTTGTTGTCACGATTTCTTCAGCCCATCCTTTAACAGATGAACAGAAGGAACGTCTGCTCCCATTGATAGAGAAAAAAATGTCTCTGAAAGTGCGGAGCGTCAAAGAACAAATTGATGAAGGACTCATTGGTGGTTTTGTCATTTTTGCTAATCACAAGACAATTGACGTGAGTATTAAACAACAACTTCGAGTTGTTAAAGAAAATTTGAAATAGAAAGTGGTGTTCTTTTGGCAATTAACGCACAAGAAATCAGCGCTTTAATTAAGCAACAAATTGAAAATTTCAAACCCAATTTTGATGTATCTGAAACAGGTGTTGTAACCTATATCGGGGACGGAATTGCGCGTGCTCACGGCCTTGAAAATGCCATGAGTGGAGAGCTGTTGATTTTTGAAAACGGCTCTTATGGGATGGCGCAAAACTTGGAGTCTACAGACGTTGGGATTATCATTCTTGGAGACTTTACAGATATTCGTGAAGGTGATACCATTCGCCGTACAGGTAAAATCATGGAAGTACCTGTGGGGGACAGCCTAATCGGACGTGTTGTCGACCCACTTGGTCGTCCAGTTGATGGTCTTGGTGACATCCATACTGACAAAACTCGTCCAGTAGAAGCGCCAGCTCCTGGTGTTATGCAACGTAAGTCTGTATCAGAACCATTACAAACAGGTTTGAAAGCTATTGACGCCCTTGTACCGATTGGTCGTGGTCAACGTGAGTTGATTATCGGTGACCGTCAGACAGGGAAAACAACCATTGCGATTGATACGATCCTGAACCAAAAAGGTCAAGATATGATCTGTATCTACGTAGCGATTGGACAAAAAGAATCAACTGTCCGTACACAAGTAGAAACACTTCGCCAGTATGGTGCCTTGGACTATACAATCGTTGTGACAGCCTCTGCTTCACAACCATCTCCATTGCTCTTCCTAGCTCCTTATGCCGGAGTTGCTATGGCGGAAGAATTTATGTACCAAGGCAAGCATGTTTTGATTGTTTACGATGATCTTTCAAAACAAGCGGTCGCTTATCGTGAACTTTCCCTCTTGCTTCGTCGTCCACCAGGTCGTGAAGCCTTCCCAGGGGATGTTTTCTACCTTCACAGCCGTTTGCTTGAGCGCTCAGCTAAAGTTTCTGATGAACTTGGTGGTGGATCTATTACAGCCCTACCATTTATCGAGACACAAGCGGGAGATATCTCTGCCTATATCGCAACCAACGTGATTTCTATCACTGACGGACAAATCTTCCTTGGTGATGGTCTCTTCAATGCGGGTATTCGTCCAGCCATCGATGCGGGTTCATCTGTATCCCGTGTAGGTGGTTCTGCACAAATCAAAGCCATGAAGAAAGTAGCTGGTACACTTCGTATCGACCTTGCTTCATACCGTGAGTTGGAAGCCTTCACTAAGTTTGGTTCTGACTTGGATGCAGCAACACAGGCTAAGTTAAACCGTGGACGTCGTACTGTGGAAGTATTGAAACAACCTGTTCATAAACCACTACCTGTTGAGAAACAAGTAACCATTCTCTATGCTTTGACACATGGTTTCTTGGATACGATTCCAGTAGATGACATTGTTCGTTTTGAGGAAGAGTTCCATACTTTCTTTGATGCTCATTATCCAGAGATTTTGGGAACCATTCGTGAAACAAAAGACTTGCCAGATGAAGCAGTCTTGGATGCTGCGATTACAGAGTTTCTCAATCAATCCAGCTTCCAATAAGAATAGAGGTGTCAGATGGCAGTATCTCTAAATGATATTAAAACAAAAATCGCCTCAACCAAAAATACGAGTCAAATCACTAATGCCATGCAAATGGTATCGGCTGCCAAGTTAGGTCGCTCTGAAGAAGCAGCGCGCAACTTTCAAGTTTACGCTCAGAAGGTCCGTAAGCTTTTGACGGATATTCTGCATGGTAACGGATCTGGTGGTTCAACCAATCCGATGCTCATCAGTCGCCCAGTTAAGAAAACAGGCTATATCGTTATCACTTCAGACCGTGGCTTGGTTGGAGGTTATAATGCTTCCATCCTTAAAGCCGTTATGGAGTTGAAAGAAGAATACCATCCAGATGGTAAAGATTTTGAGATAATCTGTATCGGTGGTATGGGAGCTGATTTCTTTAAGGCTCGAGGTATTCAGCCAATCTATGAACTACGTGGCTTGGCAGATCAGCCTAGTTTTGATGAAGTTCGTAAAATTATTTCAAAAACGATTGAGATGTACCAAAACGAACTTTTTGATGAATTATACGTCTGCTACAACCATCATGTCAATACTCTCACAAGTCAAATGCGTGTGGAACAAATGCTTCCGATTGTTGACTTGGATCCAAATGAAGCGGATGAAGAGTATAGCTTGACATTTGAGTTGGAAACGAGCCGTGATGAGATTCTAGAGCAATTGTTGCCACAGTATGCTGAAAGTATGATTTACGGGGCTATTATCGATGCCAAGACAGCTGAAAATGCTGCAGGTATGACAGCCATGCAAACGGCGACCGATAATGCCAAAAAGGTCATCAATGATTTGACAATCCAGTATAACCGTGCTAGACAGGCGGCGATTACACAAGAAATTACAGAAATCGTAGCGGGGGCTAGTGCCTTAGAATAAGGCTTTGCCTCCCTCGTATTAAAATGAACTTATACTCAATGAAAATCAAAGAGCAAACTAGGAAGCTAGCCGCAGGCTGTACTTGAGTACGGCAAGGCGACGCTGACGTGGTTTGAATTTGATTTTCGAAGAGTATTAGGACCTAGTTGAACTAGGAACCGACAGTATCTTATATAGAATAGGAGAAGGAGATGAGTTCAGGTAAAATTGCTCAGGTTATCGGACCCGTTGTAGACGTCTTGTTTGCAGCAGGGGAAACACTTCCTGAGATTAATAATGCACTTGTCGTCTACAAAAATGACGAAAGAAAAACAAAAATCGTCCTTGAAGTAGCCTTAGAGTTGGGTGATGGTATGGTCCGTACGATCGCCATGGAATCAACAGATGGTTTGACTCGTGGAATGGAAGTTTTGGACACAGGCCGTCCAATCTCCGTTCCAGTAGGTAAAGAAACTTTGGGACGTGTCTTCAACGTTTTGGGAGATACCATTGACTTGGATGCTCCTTTCGCTGAGGACGCTGAGCGTCAGCCAATTCATAAGAAAGCTCCAACTTTTGATGAATTGTCTACCTCATCTGAAATTTTGGAAACAGGGATTAAGGTTATCGACCTTCTTGCCCCATACCTTAAAGGCGGGAAAGTTGGACTTTTCGGTGGTGCCGGAGTTGGTAAAACTGTCTTGATCCAAGAATTGATTCACAACATTGCCCAAGAACATGGTGGTATTTCAGTATTTACCGGTGTTGGAGAACGTACTCGTGAAGGGAATGACCTTTACTGGGAAATGAAAGAATCAGGCGTTATAGAGAAAACAGCAATGGTATTTGGTCAGATGAATGAACCACCAGGAGCACGTATGCGTGTTGCCCTTACTGGTTTGACAATCGCCGAATACTTCCGTGATGTAGAAGGCCAAGATGTGCTTCTCTTTATCGACAATATCTTCCGTTTCACTCAAGCTGGTTCAGAAGTATCTGCCCTTTTGGGTCGTATGCCTTCAGCCGTTGGTTACCAACCAACACTTGCTACGGAAATGGGTCAATTGCAAGAGCGTATCACATCAACTAAGAAGGGTTCTGTAACCTCTATCCAGGCTATCTATGTGCCAGCGGATGACTATACTGACCCTGCGCCAGCCACAGCTTTTGCTCACTTGGATTCAACTACAAACTTGGAACGTAAGTTGGTACAGTTGGGTATCTACCCAGCCGTTGATCCGTTGGCTTCAAGCTCTCGTGCCTTGGCACCTGAGATTGTTGGTGAGGAGCACTACGCAGTAGCTGCTGAGGTTAAACGTGTCCTTCAACGTTACCATGAATTGCAAGATATCATTGCTATCCTTGGTATGGATGAACTTTCTGATGAAGAAAAGACCTTGGTTGCACGTGCCCGTCGTATCCAGTTCTTCTTGTCTCAAAACTTTAACGTTGCAGAACAATTTACTGGTCAACCTGGTTCTTATGTGCCAGTAGCGGAAACAGTTCGTGGCTTTAAGGAAATCCTTGAAGGAAAACATGACCAGTTACCAGAAGATGCCTTCCGTGGTGTCGGTTCAATCGAAGACGTCATTGCTAAGGCAGAGAAAATGGGATTTTAAGAGGTGATCTATGGCTCATTTAACTGTCCAGATCGTGACACCAGATGGCCTCGTCTATGATCACCATGCCAGCTTTGTATCGGTACGAACTCTGGATGGTGAGATGGGGATCTTGCCACGACATGAAAATATGATTGCGGTTTTAGCGGTTGATGAAGTGAAGGTAAAACGTATCGATGATGATACTCATGTGAACTGGATTGCAGTGAACGGAGGAATTATCGAGATTGCCAATGACATCATTACTATTGTAGCAGACTCAGCAGAACGTGCTCGTGATATCGATATCAGTCGTGCTGAACGTGCAAAACTTCGCGCTGAACGAGAAATCGAAGAAGCCCATGACAAGCATTTGATTGACCAAGAGCGTCGTGCAAAAATCGCATTGCAACGTGCTATCAACCGTATCAATGTCGGAAATAGACTATAAAAAAATGAACTTGAAACTCAAGTTCATTTTTTTTAATGTGGGAAGTTGATGCAGACTGCTTCAGGGACATGAAAGTCGTTAGAAAGTTCTGCAAGACGACCACTTTTAGGATTGCGTTTAAAGACGGTTGCGTTATCAGAATCTTGATGAACAGCAATGAGAAACTCTTGATCAGGAGTTAGGTCGAAATCACGTGGATTTTTACCATGACTTGGTACAATCTCTAATAATTCCAAGCTACCATCAGCGAGGATTGTATAGACTGCAATGGAATCATGACCTCGGTTAGATGCATAGAGGTATTTGCCATCTTTTGAAAGACGAATGGCAGCAGTAGCATTGAAGCCTTCGTATCCATCTGGTAAGGTTGAAATGACTTGCATGCGTTCAAATTCACCGACCCCATCATAAATCAAGACCTCGATAGTGCTATTAAGTTCGCAGATGAGATAGGCAATCTTATAGTGGTGGTGGAAAACGATGTGGCGAGCACCTGCTCCAGCTTGGCCGTGATAAGTGTGGAGCTTACTTAGTTTTCCTTCTGGACTAACATCGTAGGTCGTTACTTCATCTGTACCTAGATCACAGGTGACGAGATACTGGTCAGGTGTTAGATCTGTAAAGTGTACATGTGGAGAAGTTTGGTTTTCATGAGGGCCTTGTCCTCTATGCTGATCTAGATCCGTTTGGATGAGGCTACCATCCGTTTGGCGCTTATAAACTAGAACTTGGCCTTTGTGGTAGTTAGCTCCGTATACGAGACCACGTTTTTCATCCACTGCCACATAGCAATGGGGAGCGCCTTCTTCAACCACATGATTTAGCAAAGCGCCATCTGTCTTGTATGCAGCGATTCCACCTAAGCCATCCTGGCTTCCTACGGTGTATATGTGTTGCTGTTGGTCAAAGGCAAGGTAGGTCGGACTTGGTTCAGCAGCAAAGAGTTCAAGATCTGCAAGCTGGCCTGTTTCTGTATCAAAATCTGCCTTGTAAATCCCTTTAGATAAGCGACGAGTGTAAGTTCCAAAATAAACAGTTTCTTTCATGTCCATACCTCTTAATAATGATAAGTTCATTATACCACAAAATGGCAGTCATGAAGCATCAGATTCATCCATGTAAGCACTTTAAAAAAGAGTTATTTTAGTCTAAAAATGGTATAATGAGAGAATGACAGAAAGGATGTATTTATGGAACATAAAGAGAAACATTTTAGCCTATCTTGGTTTTTTAAGTGGTTTTTAGATAATAAAGCCATCACTGTATTTTTAGTAACCTTGTTACTGGGGCTAAACATTTTTATTCTAAGTAAGATTAGTTTTATCTTTTTACCGGTATTGGACTTTTTAGGGGTTGTCATGTTGCCAGTTATTTTATCTGGTTTACTTTATTACCTCCTCAATCCGATTGTGGACTGGATGGAGAAGCACAAGATCAATCGTGTTCTTGCCATTAGTATTGTTTTTGTCATTATCGGACTCTTTATCATTTGGGGATTGGCAGTCGCAATTCCTAATCTGCAACGTCAAGTCTTAAATTTTGCGAAGAATGTGCCGACATACCTGGAAGATGCTGATAAGGTGATCAATGACCTTGTAACCAAACGCTTGCCAGATGATTTTAGACCACAGTTGGAGCAGGTTCTTTCCAATGTTTCTAGTGAGGCGACCATGTGGGCCAGCAAAATCTCTTCTCAAGCTGTTAACTGGGTTAGCGCCTTTATCAGTAGCGTTTCCCAGGTCATTGTTGCGGTTATTATCGTACCCTTCATGCTCTTTTATCTTTTGAGAGATGGGAAAGGTCTACGAGACTATTTGACTAAGTTTATCCCAAACAAGTTAAAAGAACCTGTCGGACAAGTTTTGTCAGATGTTAATAAACAGTTGTCAAACTATGTTAGAGGGCAGGTTACAGTTGCTATTATCGTGGCAATTATGTTTATTATCTTCTTTAAGATTATTGGTCTCAGATATGCTGTGACTCTGGGGATCACGGCTGGTATCCTCAATCTAGTACCTTACCTGGGTAGTTTTCTTGCCATGTTGCCTGCTTTGGTTTTGGGCTTGATAGCAGGACCTGTGATGCTTTTGAAAGTGATTATTGTCTTTATTGTTGAACAAACGATTGAAGGTCGCTTCGTTTCTCCGCTTATTTTAGGTAGTCAGCTAAACATCCATCCAATCAATGTCCTATTTGTTCTCCTAACTTCAGGTTCTATGTTTGGTATTTGGGGAGTCTTGCTGGGAATTCCTGTCTATGCTTCTGCCAAGGTCGTTATCTCAGCTATCTTTAACTGGTATAAAAAAGTCAGCGGTTTGTATGAAGAAGAAGGGGAGGAAATCAAGAGTGAACAATAGTCAACACATGCTCCAGGCTTTGGATGAACAGGATTTAATCAAAGCGGATCAGTATTTTCACAAAGCCCTCGAAACAGATTCAAGTGAAGTTCTTTACGAACTAGCAAGCTATCTAGAGGGAATTGGCTTTTATCCTCAAGCAAAAGAAATTTACCAAAAAATCGTTACAGAATTTCCAGAAGTGAATCTGAATTTAGCAAGTATTGCTAGTGAGGATGGCAATGTTGAGGAAGCCTTTGCTTACCTTGAGGAAATCACACCCGAAAGTGACTGGTACGTGTCGGCTTTGGCCTTGAAGGCTGACCTCTATCAGTTGGAAGGATTGACAGATGTAGCGCGTGAAAAGTTACTGGAAGCCCTAAACTACTCAGACGATCCCTTATTAGTTTTTGGTTTGGCTGAGTTGGATAGTGAGTTAGGAAATTATCAGGAAGCTATTCAGGGTTATGCTCAATTAGACAATCGCTCCATCTATGAGCAAACGGGTGTCTCAACCTATCAACGAATTGGCTACGCTTATGCCCAGTTAGGCAAGTTTGAAGCTGCAACTGAATTCTTAGAAAAAGCTTTAGAATTAGAATACGATGACCAAACTGCCTTTGAACTGGCTAGTCTTTACTTTGACCAAGAAGAGTATCAAAAATCTGTTCTTTACTTTAAGCAGATTGATACCATTTCACCTGACTTTGAAGGATATGAATATGGTTATAGTCAAGCTTTGCATAAGGAACATCAGGTGGAAGAGGCCCTTCGTATCGCTAAACAAGGTTTGGAGAAAAATCCATTTGAAACTCGGCTCTTACTGGCTGCTTCTCAGTTTTCGTATGAATTGCATGATCCTAGTAGTGCAGAGCAATTTCTCCTTACTGCCAAAGAAGATGCAGAGGATACAGAAGAAATTTTCCTTCGCCTTGCAACCATTTATATGGAACAAGAGCGGTACGAAGATATCATTGCTCTCCAAAGTCAAGAACCTGAAAACCTCCTGACCAAGTGGATGATTGCCCGTTCTTATCAGGAAATTGAGGATTTAGATAAGGCCTATGAGCTCTATCAGGAACTATCGCTTGATCTCAAGGATAATCCTGAATTTCTGGAGCAGTATACTTATCTCCTACGTGAATTGGGGTATTTTGAAGAAGCCAAAGTGCAAGCTGAAGCTTATTTAAAACTCGTTCCAGATGATGTTCAGATGCAAGAACTATTAGAGACACTTTAAGGATTTCTATTTTTTGTAAAATTTTATTAACAGAAACGAATGACTTTAAATGAATGATTTGAAAGACCTCAGAGGTCTTTTCTTTTTTACTAATATAATATAAATGTTAGAATTTCTTATAGCCAATTTAGATGAAGTTTTGAACGATGAAAGCCTGCTACACCCTATAAAATAAGAGTTTAAAGGTATGATTTGAACATCGAACTACTATGAAATACTTGACAAATTTATATAAGAATATATAATAATAAATAAGGGAATCTATCCCCAAAAATAAAGGAGGCAAATGTTGTGAAAAAGATTAATAAAAAACTTTCTCATGCATTCATGGCGCTATTGTTAGTAGCTTCAGTATTTATCCCAGTACTAAGAACTAGCAATGTGGTTAAAGCTGCTGAACTACCATCTAGTAGCTATACGCTAACGACAGTACCGACAATTAACAATAATAAGTTAGTTGACGGTGCAGAGTATGGTGAAGGGAAATTTTACCTTCAAACCACCTACAAATTCGACAACTCAACAACGTTGAAGAATGGTGACTTTATGGTTTATAAAGTTCCAAATGAATTCAAAATTGAAACAGATTCAACTACTGAAATCTTTGGTAACGATGGAGTCACTAAAGTTGCTGAGTTAACGACAAATAAGTCTGTAAATACAGCGACTGTAACGGTAACTAACGAAGATTATTTTGCTAACTTACCTGAAGAGAAACAAATTTCGGCCTTATTTACTGTTGTATGGGCTGATAATGTTGAACTCAATAAATCATATCCAATCGACATTCCTGGAGCAGGAGTATACAATTTGACTCGTATTGTTCCAGATGAGGATCCAACAGGATTTACTAAATGGGGAGTTCAAGATACGAACGATCCAAATTATATTAATTGGTATATTCGCGTAAACAAATATGCTAATCCTTATGAAGGCGTTTCGATTCAAGATACAATCCCTGAAGGGCAAGTATTAGCTAGTGAGATTACAGGTTACTACTTTACTGAATGGGGTAAGGATGAACATCATCCTCTTTTGAATCCAAGTCACATTGTTGTTCAAGATTCTAATCGCTTCACTATTACTCCAAATGGTAATGGTGATCTAATCAACCAAGGTTTGTATGTAGTTTATAAGACTCGTATCACAGCTCCAGTTGATAATACAACAAAGAAAGCTTTCAATAACGTTAAAATTACGACTTCGACTGAAAACTTTGATGTAGAAGGTTTTGCACCATTAACCACAACTGAAGGTATTAGTTCAGGTTCACGTTCTACAGAAGTTTCATTTGAGGTTTCTAAGCAGTTAAAAGGAAAAGACTTAGCTGCTGAAGAATTTAGCTTCCAACTACTTGATCCAAACGGATCAGTTGTGGAAACTGTTAAGAATGATAAAGATGGCAAAGTGAAATTTAAAGCCGTTAAATTCTCTACAGTGGGTACTTATAAGTATCAGATCAAAGAAGTTAATGATCAAAAACCAGGTTTTGCTTACGATGATAAGACTATTAACGCAGAAGTTACTGTAACAGATGTTTATGGTGAGAAGTTTGCAAGTGTTAAATATGACAATAAAGTTTTTGTAAATTCGTATTCTGCTAAATCTGCAACAACTTCAATTACTGCTAAAAAAGTCCTAAATGGTAAAACTCTTGAGGCAGATAAATATGAATTTGAATTGAAAGAAGGCGACAAACTTGTAGCTACAGCTAAGAATGCTGCAGACGGAACAGTTGCTTTCCCAGCGATTGAATACACTGCTGCAGGAATTCACACATACACGATCACTGAAAAAGCTGGTAATGAAACTGGTGTAACTTATGATAAAAATGCTTATACAGTAACAGTAAAAGTTGTAGACAATGGTCAAGGTCAACTTGTAGCAACAGTTACAGGTAATAATCCAACCATCATAAATACTTATGTTGCTGAGACTCCGGGTTCTTCAGATAACAAACCTAAACAACCAGAAGAAAATAAAGAACTACCAAATACTGGTACATCTGAAATGACTATCTTGCTTACTGTTGTAGGAGTAGTACTTGCATTTGGTTCCATTCTCTTATTCCGTTTCAAAAAAGTTAAATAATCTAGTTGAAAAATTTTGATGCCCTTGCTATGGCATCATCAAAGAGCCACTTGTATGGATAGTAGAAATGATACTATTCTTATAAAGTGGTTCTTTTTTATATCTCTAGAGGTATGAAGTGAATGAGAGTAAATAGAGTTCTATATCATTGAAATCTTTATAGATATTTGATAAAAATATTTTGATTATTGTTCTCTCAGAATTAGAAGTTAAACCTATATTCTCGTCTAGAATCCTTATAATTCTTCGAATTCTGTAAGATGATATTTCGCTCTGATTTCTTAGATAAAGGTGTATAGTTCAATAATTATAGAATTTTTTTACAAAAACCCTTGCTAAATTGTTTATTTATGCTATAATAGGAACAATAATTTTTAGGAGGTGCAGTATGTCTTATATGTTTGAGATATTACCAAGTTTATTGAACGGTGCAAGTATGACTCTTCAAGTCTTTGCTCTGGTCTTGATCTTTTCAATTCCTTTAGGTATTGTCGTTGCCTTTGCTTTACAAGTCCGCTGGAAACCCCTCCATTATCTGATTGACCTTTATATTTGGGTGATGCGAGGGACTCCCTTGCTCTTGCAATTAATCTTTATTTACTATGTTCTTCCTAGCATTGGGATACGTTTAGATCGTTTGCCTGCTGCTGTGATCGCTTTTGTATTGAACTATGCAGCCTACTTTGCTGAAATCTTTCGTGGTGGGATTGAAACCATTCCCAAAGGGCAGTATGAAGCTGCTAAGGTCTTGAAGTTTAGTCCTTTTGACACAGTGCGATATATCATTCTTCCTCAAGTTACAAAGATTGTCTTACCGAGCGTCTTTAATGAAATCATGAGTTTGGTCAAGGATACTTCTTTGGTTTATGCCCTTGGGATCTCAGATTTGATTTTAGCTAGTCGGACAGCAGCCAATCGAGATGCTAGTCTTGTTCCTATGTTTTTAGCTGGAGCGATTTATTTGATTATGATTGGTCTTGTAACCATTGTAGCGAAAAAACTTGAGAAGAAGTACAGTTATTACAGATAGGAGGATTGCTATGTTAGAATTACGAAACATTAACAAGGCCTTTGGTGGCAAACAAATCTTAACCAATTTCAGCCTATCAATTCCTGAAAAGCAAATCCTTGCAATCGTAGGTCCATCAGGAGGCGGAAAGACAACCCTATTACGTATGCTAGCTGGACTGGAAACCATCGATTCGGGGGAAATCTACTATAACGGCGAATCGCTAGCTATAGACGAACTAGAAAAGCGCAATCTTCTGGGATTTGTTTTCCAAGATTTTCAACTCTTTCCGCATTTGTCAGTTCTAGATAACTTAACCTTGTCGCCTATAAAAACAATGAGCATGGAGAAGGAAGTTGCTGAGAAGAAGGCGCGTGGTTTGTTAGAACAACTTGGGTTAGCTGGACATGCAGATGCCTTTCCATTCTCACTTTCAGGTGGGCAAAAACAACGGGTGGCCTTAGCACGTGCTATGATGATTAACCCAGAAATTATTGGATATGATGAGCCTACATCAGCCTTAGACCCAGAATTGCGATTAGAAGTAGAAAAACTTATCCTTCAAAATAAAGAGCGTGGGATGACTCAGATTGTTGTGACCCACGATCTTCAGTTTGCGGAAAACATTGCTGATCAGATCCTTAAGGTTGATCCAAAGTAGGACTAGGAGGTGCCTATGAAGAGAAAGAAAATTGCCCTTGTACTTGCTCTGTTCTTTAGCTTCTTCCTGACGGCTTGTACTCAAAAGGCAAGTGATCCAAATCAGGATAATTGGGCCAAATATCAAAAACAGGGAAGCATTACCATTGGCTTTGACAATACCTTTGTTCCCATGGGATTTGAGGAAAAGAATGGCCAGTATGCAGGCTTTGATATTGACCTGGCCCAAGCTGTTTCTGAAAAGCTAGGAATTCAGATTAAATTTCAACCCATCGACTGGGATATGAAAGAAACCGAGCTACAAAATGGTACCATTGATGCCATCTGGAATGGCTATACAGCTACAGATGAACGGAAAGAGAAGGTTGCTTTTACCATTCCTTACATGGAAAATCAACAAGTTTTGGTCTCTAAAAAGTCTCAAAATATCCACTCAATTCAGGATATGACTGACAAAGTTTTAGGGGCCCAGGCAGGATCTTCTGGCTATTTGAATTTTGAAGGACAACCCGAACTACTCAAGAATCGAGTGAAAGATCAGAAGGCCAATCAATACCAAAGTTTCAATGAAGCCTTGATTGATTTGAAAAATGATCGGATTGATGCCCTTGTGATTGACCGGGTATATGCCAATTATTATCTCCAGTCTGAAGGAATATTAAATGACTACAATGTCTTTTCAGCTGGATTTGAAAGTGAAGCATTTGCAGTGGGTGTTAGACCTGCTGATAAAACTTTGCTAGCTGCTCTGAATCAGGCTTTTATATCACTATACCAAGAAGGAAAATTCCAGGAAATCAGCCAGAAATGGTTTGGGGAAGATGTAGCCACCAGTCAAGTTAAAAATCAAGAATAAGAAAAGAGATTGAGTTTTTTCTCAGTCTCTTTTTGCATCGAAAAATCCTCTGGAAAGTACCAGAGGATAAGGGTTTATACTCAATGAAAATCAAAGAGCAAACTAGGAAGTTAGCCGCAGGCTGCTCAAAACACTGTTTTGAGGTTGTAGATAAGATTGACAAAGTCAGGAACATATATCTACGGCAAGGCAACGCTGACGTGGTTTGAAGAGATTTTCGAAGAGTATTATTTCATTGTTGGGAAGAGCAATACGTCACGGATAGTAGTTGTATCAGTGAGGAGCATGCAGAGACGGTCGATACCGATACCCAAACCACCTGTTGGTGGCATACCGTATTCAAGAGCTTCAATGTAGTCGTAATCGATACCTGTTGCTTCATCGTCACCAAGTTCTTTAGCTTTGGCTTGGGCTTCAAAGCGACTAAGTTGGTCGATTGGGTCGTTTAACTCAGTAAAGGCATTACCGTATTCCTTGGTCATAATGAAGAGTTCGAAACGGTCAGTAAAGCGTTCATCTTCAGGATTTTTCTTCGCGAGTGGAGATACTGCTACTGGATGTCCATAGACAAAGGTTGGTTGGATCAAGGTTTCTTCGACAAATTCTTCAAAGAATGCATTGATAATGTGACCAACTTCAGTGTAATGTTTTTCAACTGGAACTTTCTTCTCAGCAGCGATAGCTTTAGCTTCCTCGAAAGTCATGTCTTGCCAGAAGTCTACACCAGTAATTTCCTTGATAGCATCCACCATGTGAACACGTTTAAATGGTTCATTGATTTTGATTTCAGTTCCTTGGTAGTTAACAGGACCATCACCTTTAACTGATTTAGCAGCGTGTTGGATAATACCTTCAGTTAAGTCCATGATATCTTGGAAGTCTGCATAAGCTTGGTAAACTTCGATAGAAGTGAATTCAGGGTTATGAGTAGCATCCATTCCTTCGTTACGGAAGATACGGCCAATTTCATAAACACGTTCCATACCACCAACGATAAGGCGTTTCAAGTGAAGCTCTGTCGCGATACGAAGTACCATGTCAATGTTTTGGGCATTATGGTGAGTGATAAATGGACGAGCAGCAGCACCACCGGCTTCATTATGAAGAACAGGTGTTTCTACTTCAAGGAAACCTTTTTGATCAAGATAACGACGGATTTCAGAGATGATTTTTGAACGAGTAACAAAGCGTTCGAAGCTTTCACGGTTAGAAATCAAGTCCAAGTAACGTTTACGGTAAATTGTTTCAACGTCAGTCAAACCGTGGAATTTCTCAGGAAGCGGGCGAAGTGCTTTAGACAAGTGTGTGATGTGAGTTGCCTTGATAGAAAGTTCTCCCATATCTGTACGCATGACTTCACCTTCGACACCAAGGAAGTCACCTAGGTCAGCTTTTTTGAAGATTTCGTAGTTTTCTTCACCAACTTCATCTTTACGAACGTAGATTTGGATTTGACCTTCTCGGTCTTGAAGATGGGCAAAGCCAACTTTTCCTTTTCCACGTTTAGTTACTAAGCGTCCAGCGATAGTAGCAGTTTCGTTTAATTCATGTAATTGTTCTTTATCAAGTTCTGCAAATTTGTCTTTTAGTTCTTGAGAGTTAGCAGTACGTTCAAAACGTTTTCCGAAGGGATCAATTCCTTGTTCACGGAGCGCAGCCATTTTTTCACGGCGAACGATCTGCTGGTCATTTAGTTCTTCCATATGTTCTGTAGACATGGGTTCCTCCTAATTTTACTCAAAATTTGATACGATGAGTCATTTTTTGCGATACTCCCATTTTATCATAAATAGCAGAGAAATTCACGGATATTCTTTGAAAACTAAAAAGAACTTGACTATTAAGATCAAGTTCCATTATTTTTCTTGATAGGAAGTGTCATTCCATCTTTCCAGAGTGAAGGTTTCAAAATCATCGGTCTCTAAAACTGTCAGACTAGCATTGGCCAAGCCTCCTTCTTTGCGGAGGTGAGCCTCTTTATAGCCTAATAGAGTACGAAGGCTAGCAGTGAGATTTGCCCCATGACCAACGATCAGAATGTTTTCAGCCGGACTTCCTTTCAGAGATTTGATAAACTGAATGGTTCGGTGAGTCGTAGAGTAGAGAGATTCGGCTTCAAACATCCTCGTATCAAACCGAGCTAGATTAGAGCGAAAGGCCTTTATTTGTTCTGGGTAGATGGCATTAAGCGTAGCGATTTTTAATCCCTCTAGTTTGCCAAGTTGCCATTCACGTAGGTCAGGAATGCTCTTTAAAGGACAAGGGGCCTGGAGTTGACTTTGGATTATTTCAGCAGACTTAACTGCTCTGGGTAAGTCACTAGAATAAATCGTATCAAAAGGAATTTCCTTGAGATACTGCCCCAGTTGTTTTAAAACGTCAGTGGACTCTGGAAGAAGGGGAGAGTCACCGCTAGCACCTTGAAAACGTCCTTCAAGATTCCAGACAGTCCGACCATGACGGACAAAATAGAGTTTCATCAGTTGTTTTCCTCCAAGATATCAGCGAAGTCCGCTTTTACAAAGCTGGCTAAGTCTTGAGGTCGGATGATAATACTGTGCCCGACTTCTCCAGCAGAGACAATCATTTGGTCCAAATCCAAAGCAGTCTGATCAATAAAAATAGGATAATTGTGTTTTTGGCGAATGCCGATGGGGTTATTAGCCCCATGAATATAGCCTGTCGTTTTTTCCAGATCTTTTTGAGGAATCATGCTCACTTTTTTATTACCAGAAACCTTTGCTAGTTTTTTCTCAGCCAGGTGTTCTGTTATGGGAACGATTCCGATGATTGGCCCCGTTTTGTCTCCTAATAGTGCCAAGGTTTTAAAGATGTGAGTTCGATCATATTCCGAAGGAAGTTCTCCCTCAAGCGCATTGATTTGAATCCCTGTGTGCTCAATTCCTGCTTTGGTTAAGATTTGCTCGACAAGAGTTTTTTTTATCTTTACTTTTTTTGCCATTATTTATACTTATCCTCCAATTGACTCATCCAGATACCAAGCCAAATGCCAAGTGCAAAGAAGAAGGCGATGAGAACATAACTCACGATAGAAAGTCCAGTATATTGGATACTTTCAGCACTTCCAGCATTTGGAATCAAAATCAAGAGGGTGCTTGATAGCACAATTCCAATAATAAAGTGATAAACACGGGAGTGGTAGTTGTTCAAGGCATGGTCCATTAATTTTGAAAAAATGATGAGGGTTGCACCTGCACCAATTCCGATAGGAAGGAAAGTTCCAAATAAATCAAAGGTTTTAAAACCAGTTAGCATTGGAGCGTACAGCCCTAAAATCAAGAGTAGATTTGACGGACTTAAACCAGGCACCAAGACACCAAGCGCTAAAAGAGCACCCGCTAAGATGAAACTAGCGAAACTAGCACTGAGAGAACCAACAACAAAATTTAACGCGTAGAGCCCTAGGCCTGAAAGGATAAAGGTAGTCCAGAACCAGACTAGGTCGATCTTATCCCGATCAGATTCTCGAGTAGATTCTTTAAGGAGGCTAGGAACCGTACCGATGATAGCTCCAGCAAAACTCCATAAAACATAGACCTGGTAATTTTCTAGCAGATACTCGATTGGATAAGAAAACAAACCAATGCCTAGCAACATCCCGATTGCTACTGGGATAAAGTATAGGACATTCGCTTTAAAATCTTTAAAGGGGTGAGCCAGAAAGCTAATCATTCGCTCGTAAATTCCCAAAATAGCTGCTAAAACACCGCCAGAAATTCCAGGTAGGATAAATCCTAAGGCGATGACGATTCCTTTAATAACTCTTGCAATCCATGAAAACATCATAAAATCCTCAATTTCATAAAATTCTTTCTCTATTCTATCAATTATAACACAGACGAGAAGAAAATGAAAAAACAAGTGAAAAAGAGAGCAATTTTCACTTGTCTTATGGTCTTAAAAATAGTTTTCTGAAGGTTTCTTCTTTTTCCTTCAAGGTAGAAATGAGATTAATATCTAAATGATGTTCAAATCCAGCAATTCTTCCTTTTGAAGTATACTGATGGAGGTCATAGTCTAAATCAGTATTAGGCGTGGTTTCAAAGTAACCTGAATCCGTTCCATAAGATGGAATCCAGACAGCAGAGAACTTGTCTGTATTGATACTATGTTCTTGCATGAAATAAACACCGATGTAAATTCCGATATTTTTGGCGCCAAGCGCTTCTAGTTTAGCCCTAAAAGCTTCAACACCTTCGTTCATATCAGACATTGTTTTTTCTTCAACATCGAGCCAATAGTAACTAGGGTTGTATGGAGAAGCAGCATTGTAGAAAACCTCAGCAGCTTTTTCCATTTCTTCCTTACCAGTACCTGCTAGATAGGCATAAACAGCAACTGGAACATTCCGCTTTTGAAATTCTGAAATATGATTTTTATAGGCTTTATCGACACCATTGGCATAGGCGGCATTATTTGTTTCAGTATGCTGAGCCCCATTGTGGACACGAACAATAACACCAGAAATATTTTGAGATAAGGTATCGTAGTTGATTTCCTCAGGTATTTGCCAGCCAGAGACGTCAATAATAGGTTTGTCAAGATTATGCAAGGCCTGATTTTCAACCTGGACTGCATTGGGTTTTGACTTGACAGGATGGTCTTCATAAGTTGGTCTATTGAGGATCAAAATAGCTATAAATATAGTAAATAAAGTAAAAATAATAGCTGGATGAATCTTTTTTCTCATATTTAAATAGTTTAACGTAAATAGATAAAAAAATCAAAGAAAACATCGGAAAAAGTGAATATATGGGCGTCTTTTCCCTATTTCTCTGTTTGTTTACTCCTAAGAAACTAAATTATGGTATAATATAAGGGAATTTCTAGAGAAAAGAGAAGATTATGTCAAATTATGCCATTATTCTAGCAGCGGGTAAAGGTACTCGCATGAAATCAGATCTTCCAAAGGTACTTCACAAAGTAGCTGGAATTTCGATGTTGGAACATGTTTTTCGTAGTGTTGGTGCTATTCAACCTGAAAAAACAGTTACTGTAGTTGGTCACAAGGCAGAGCTAGTTGAGCAAGTATTAGCCGGTCAGACAGACTTTGTTACCCAATCAGAACAACTAGGAACTGGGCATGCTGTCATGATGGCAGAGCCTATTCTCCAAAATCGTACAGGCCACACCTTGGTTATCGCTGGAGATACTCCTCTGATCACAGGTGAAAGCTTGAAAAATCTCTTGGATTTCCATATCAATCACAAAAATGTGGCGACGATTTTAACAGCTGAAGCAGCTGATCCTTTTGGATATGGTCGTATCGTCCGCAATGATAATGCTGAAGTTCTTCGCATTGTGGAGCAGAAAGATGCTACAGACTTTGAAAAGCAAATTAAGGAAATCAATACAGGAACTTATGTATTTGACAATGAGCGTCTTTTTGAGGCTCTTAAAAACATCAACACCAACAATGCCCAAGGAGAGTACTATATTACTGACGTGATTGGTATTTTCCGTAATGCGGGTGAGAAGGTTGGGGCCTATACTCTCAAAGATTTTGATGAAAGTCTTGGCGTAAATGACCGTGTAGCTCTTGCGACTGCGGAAGCAGTGATGCGTCGCCGTATCAATCAAAAGCACATGGTTAATGGTGTTAGCTTTGTCAATCCTGAAGCAACTTACATCGACATTGATGTTGAGATTGCTCCCGAAGTCCAAATCGAAGCTAATGTTACCTTGAAAGGTCAAACGAAGATTGGTGCGGAGACTGTTTTGACAAACGGTACTTATGTAGTGGATAGCACTATCGGAGCTGGATCTGTGATTACCAACTCTATGATTGAGGAAAGTAGTGTTGCAGACGGCGTGACTGTTGGCCCTTATGCCCATATTCGTCCAGGTTCAAGTCTGGCTGCTCAAGTTCACATTGGAAATTTTGTTGAAGTAAAAGGATCTTCAATCGGTGAAAATACCAAGGCGGGTCATTTGACTTATATTGGAAACTGTGAAGTGGGTAGCAACGTTAATTTTGGTGCAGGAACTATTACAGTCAACTACGATGGCAAAAATAAATACAAAACTGTGATTGGCAATAATGTCTTTGTTGGCTCAAACTCAACTATTATTGCTCCTGTAGAACTTGGGGATAATTCTCTGATTGGAGCGGGTTCAACCATTACCAAGAATGTTCCTGCTGATGCCATTGCTATCGGCCGTGGACGTCAGGTCAACAAAGATGAATATGCGACTCGCCTCCCTCATCATCCCAAGAACCAGTAGGAGTTTGTCATGGAATTTGAAGAAAAAACGATTAGTCGGAAGGAAATCTATCAAGGTCCTATTTTCAAACTAGTACAAGATCAGGTGGAGCTACCAGAAGGAAAGGGGACTGCCCAACGTGACTTGATTTTTCACAATGGAGCTGTTTGTGTACTAGCTGTGACAGCCGAGGACAAAATCGTTCTCGTTAAGCAATACCGGAAGGCTATTGAGGCGGTTTCTTATGAGATTCCTGCTGGTAAACTCGAACTTGGTGAAAATGCTGATCCAATGGCAGCGGCCCTTCGTGAATTGGAAGAAGAGGTTGCCTACACAGCTAAGTTAGAACTGTTGTACGATTTCTATTCTGCGATTGGATTTTGTAATGAAAAACTAAAACTCTATCTTGCTAGTGATTTGGTCAAGGTGGAAAATCCTCGTCCACAAGATGATGATGAAACCTTGGAAGTCCTAGAAGTAAGTCTAGAGGAAGCCAAGAACCTGATCCAGTCAGGTCATATCTGTGATGCCAAGACCATTATGGCGATCCAGTACTGGGAACTACAAAAGAAATAGAGGAGAAACCCATGGGAAAACCTTTATTAACAGACGAAATGATTGAACGTGCCAATCGTGGTGAGAAAATTTCAGGACCACCTCTTCAAGATGATGAGGAAACAAAGATTCTACCAACATCTTCACAACATTTTGGTTATTCACGCTCTAGAGACCACGGTTTTAGTCAAGATACACTTACAATCGAAGTAGAACCAACAATTCATAAGAGTCGCCGCATTGAGAACACTAAGAGAAATGTTTTTAATTCGAAACTCAATCGCATCTTGTTTGCAGTCATCCTACTTTTGATTTTGTTAATTTTAGCGATGAAACTCTTGTAATTGAAAGGACTTGAAATGAAAATTGGAATCATTGCTGCCATGCCAGAAGAACTCGTATATTTGACTCAGAATTTGGATAAACCTCAAGAAGTCCAAGTCCTCGGAAATACTTACTACACTGGCTCTGTTGGCAATACAGAAGTCGTTCTAGTTCAGAGTGGGATTGGAAAGGTCATGTCGGCTATGAGTGTAGCTATTCTAGCTGACCATTTTCAGGTAGAAGCTATCATCAATACAGGATCAGCAGGTGCTCTTGCCGAAGGGATTGCTGTTGGTGATGTCGTGATTGCAGATAGACTAGCTTACCATGATGTGGATGTGACTGCTTTTGGCTATGTTTATGGTCAAATGGCTGGTCAACCTCTTTACTTTGAATCAGATAAGAAATTTATCGATAGGATTAAAGAAAACTTATCTCAGTTGGACCAAAACTGGCACCTAGGCTTGATTGCTACAGGAGACAGTTTTATAGCTGGAGATGATAAAATTGCTAGTATCAAAACCCACTTTCCGGATGTTTTAGCAGTTGAAATGGAAGGGGCAGCCATTGCACAAGCGGCTCAGGCTCTTGGTCTACCTTTCCTAGTCATTCGTGCCATGAGTGACAATGCCAATCACGAAGCCTCTATCTCTTTTGATGAATTTATTATCGAAGCTGGACGTCGTTCTGCCCAAGTCTTACTAGCCTTTTTAAAGGCTTTAGATTAAGCGGAAATTTGACAGTTTATCTAGCTTATGATAAGATTTAAATAAAGAAAAGCTAGAAAACGTTTCAGAGGATATTATGAGTATTGAAATGACCGTCAGTGAGATTGCAGAGGTCTTAGGACTATCTCGTCAAGCAATCAACAATCGTGTCAAAGAACTTCCAGAAGAGGACACGAAAAAAAATGACAAAGGTGTAACTGTAGTTACTCGAAGTGGCTTGATCAAGCTAGAAGAAATCTACAAAAAAACGATTTTTGAAGATGAACCAGTCAGTGATGATGTCAAACAACGTGAACTGATGGAAATCTTGGTCGATGAGAAAAACGCTGAAATTCTTCGCTTGTACGAGCAGCTCAAGGCCAAAGACCGCCAGTTATCAGAAAAAGATGAACAGATGCGAATCAAAGACCGACAGATTGCTGAAAAGGACAAACAGTTGGACCAACAGCAACAGTTAACTCTTCAAGCGATGAAGGATCAAGAAACCTTGAAACTCGAGTTGGACCAAGCAAAAGAAGAAGTCCAAGCAACCAAAAAAGGCTTTTTTGCTCGCCTTTTTGGAGGAAAATAAAGAAGCTGTTTGGGTTACTCACTAACCTAATGGCTTCTTTTATTATTTATAGTTTATTTTGGGTAGTAATTGAGGTAAATAATGGAAAAATTAAGAGACTATATCGCCTTTGATTTGGAATTCAATCAACACGAGGGGGTTACCCATTTAATTCAAGTATCAGCAGTCCGCTTTCAAGATGGACAAGAATGTGCTGCTTTTGACTCTTATGTTCATACTACAGCACCATTGAAGAGTTTTATCAATGGTTTGACTGGGATCACAGCTGAAACCTTGAAAGATGCGCCAAAAGTAGAACAAGTTTTAAAGGACTTTCAAGCATTTGTTGGCGACTTACCTATCGTTGGTTACAATGCAGCTAAGAGTGATTTACCTATTCTCTTGGAGCATGGTATTGATTATCGTGACCAGTATAAGGTCGACCTATATGATGAGGCTTTTGAACGCCGTAGTTCTGATTTACACGGCATAGCCAATCTTAAATTGCAAACTGTTGCAAATTTTTTAGGCTTTCATGGGAAGTCTCATAACAGTTTAGAGGATGCCCGCATGACGGCGCGTGTTTACGAAGCTTTTTTGGAATCAGATGAAGGAAAGCTATTAATAGAAGACCAGAGTAGTTTTTCTATGAATAATCCTTTTGGTGGCTTAGATTTATCCCAATTTTTAGACTAGGAGTGCCTATGAAACCTGAAAAACCTAAAAAGCTAGGTTTTAGGAAGATATACTATAACCTAGATAAGATTTTATTTCTATTTTTCTTGATATTTATGATGGTTGAGTTTGTCTGGCTACCATTAAATTCATGGATTGCTGGCATCCTTCTGAGACAAACCGGTTATTTGTTTATCTCCTACAATAACTTTTGGGCGATTATACAAGGCTCGCCTTTTATCAGTTTAGCCTTTCTCATCTTAATTGCAATCAATCTCCTGGTTGCCTATTTCCAGATTTGTCTTTTGTTTATAGGAGCTCGTCACCTTCTCTATCATGAAAAGAGAACTTTAATTGAGTACAGTAGAAAAGTATTTCACCAGAGCTTTCTATTCGTTAAGCGATTGAGCTTTTGTAAGATGGCCTTTGTCTTTTTTTACATTGCTATGCTTTTCCCGTTCATCCGAAAGATTTTAAAAATCTACTACCTCAACAAGATTATTATCCCTGATTTTATTGTGAATTATTGGGAAGGTAAACATTGGCTGGTAGGTCTGATGATCATAGCATCCGCTTGGATCTTTCTCTACATCTCTGTCCGATTTATGTTTGCCCTTCCTAAGATTCTCTTTGAAAGAAAGACCGTAAGAGAAGGTGTGAAATATAGTCTCCAAAAGACAAAGAAAAATGTCCTTTTCTTCTCTTGGCATCTCTTGCTCATTATCATTAAAACGTATCTTTTCTTCTTTGGTTTGTTAATTCCCTTGCTTTTTGCGCAAGCAGTGATGGATAATCTAACTCAAAAAGAATCCTTGATTCTCGGTGTAATTAATTTTGTCTTGATTAAAAATTTCCATTATATGACCCTTACTTATTTCCTAGTGAAGTTTGTTTCCTTCCTGACAGGAGAAGAACTAGAGATTATGCCAAGGCGAAAGAAAGATCATCTGATGAGATGGGGTGTCATGGGGTGTGCAAGCATCATCTTTGCCATAGAAGGCTACGTTTATCTGGAAACTCCAGATACCAATACACCTTTAGTGAT
Source organism: Streptococcus sp. GMD3S (assembly GCF_000298695.2). GTDB lineage: Bacteria > Bacillota > Bacilli > Lactobacillales > Streptococcaceae > Streptococcus. The sequence continues at coordinate 66,657 of NZ_AJRC02000002.1, forward strand.
TTCGCACAGAGGAGTAAGTAATAAAAACGGTGTTCAAAATACTGTGCAGTCTTTAGAAAAAACAGCTCAACTAAAACCAGATCTCATCGAAATGGATGTGCAGGAAACGAAAGACGGTCAGTTCGTGATGATGCACGATGCTAACCTCAAAAATTTAACAGGTATTAATGCTACACCGCAAGATTTGACTCTGGATGAATTAACAAATACAGATATTTACGAGAATGGTTATCAAACAAAGATTTCAAGCTTTGATGCCTATTTAGAGCGTGCAAATGCTTTAAACCAAAAATTGCTGATTGAGATTAAGACCAGTAAAAAAGATAGTCCGCAAATGATGGACCATTTCCTCGAAAAGTACGGAGCGACTATCAAGAAATATGGACACCAGATGCAATCGCTAGATTACCATGTGATTGATAAAGTGTTGACTTATGATTCTGAAATTCCAGTTTACTTTATTCTTCCCTATAACAGTATCTTCCCAAGAACCAAGGCAACTGGTTACACTATGGAGTACTCAACTTTGGACGAATACTTTGTCAATAAACTCTGGACAACTGATCAGAGACTCTATGTTTGGACCGTAAATGGTTCGGAGGCATTTGATAAAGCAGTTCGTCTCGGTGCAGATGGCATGATTACTGATGATCTTGAAATGGTCCAGTCACAAGTCACAATGGCTCAAGACGATCCGGAATATACGGAATTACTCTTAAAGAAAGCAATGGAATTCTTTGATTTCTAAGAAAAAAAAAAGAGAAACAGATGTTTCTCTTTTTTTGTGGATTAGAAAGGCAATTTTCCAGCGAAAGCACCGAGTTTCTTCTTAGTCGTTTCATCAATTTGCTCAAGAGCAGCGTTAATTGCTTGCGCGGTCATATCTGAAAGTGTTTCGAGATCTTCTGAATCTACAACTGCTGGGTTGAAGTCAATGTTGACAACTTTTTTGTCACCAGTTAAGGTCGCTTGGACAAGCTCTTGAGCAGATTTTCCAACAAATTCCATGGTAGCGAGTTCTGCTTGGCTTTGTTCCATTTGTTTTTGAAGTTTTTGTGCTTGGCGCATCATGTTTTGCATGTTCATCATGGCGGTTTACAGTTCCCTTTTTTCTATTATTTTTCTTTTTATTTTATCAATTTTAGGAGCAAAAGTCTATTATTTGTTTAATTCATTAGATATATGAACTTTTATAATGAGTCCCTTAAACAACTTTTAAGAAATTTACTATGCACACCTGGTATTCTTTGCGAAACAAATAAATTTCATTTAAGTTTTCTTTAAGGATTCTATTATATTCTAGAGAACTCTATGTTAACCGAACGTTAAGCAGAAAATATAGAGGATAACCTAATTTTATTTCTTAATTTGTTATAGTCTTTCCAGATTTAGTAACACATTGTTCACTTTTTACCTTTAATGGTGTGTTGATTAGACTAAATGACGCTCTGTCTTTTTTTCATGATGGAGACAGATTGTGATATAATAGATGGTAATGAGTTTTTTAGAATAAACTAAAGGAGAAAATATATGATCTATGCAGGAATCCTAGCCGGTGGAACTGGCACACGCATGGGAATCAGTAATTTACCAAAACAATTCTTGGAGTTAGGTGATAGACCTATTTTGATCCACACAATCGAAAAATTTGTTTTGGAACCAAGTATTGAAAAAATTGTAGTTGGAGTTCATGGAGATTGGGTGTCACACGCTGAGGACCTAGTTGATAAGTATCTTTCTCTCCACAAGGATCGCATCATCATTACCAAGGGTGGTGCTGATCGCAATACCAGTATCGAGAAGATTATAGAAGCTATTAATGCCTATCGTCCAATCACTCCAGAAGATATCGTGATTACCCACGACTCTGTTCGTCCCTTTATTACACTTCGCATGATTCAGGACAATATCAAACTGGCCCAAAATCATGATGCGGTTGACACAGTAGTAGAAGCAGTTGATACCATTGTTGAAAGTACTAATGGTCAGTTTATCACTGATATTCCAAATCGTGCTCACCTCTATCAAGGTCAAACACCTCAGACATTCCGCTGCAAGGATTTCATGGATTTGTATGGTTCCCTATCTGACCAAGAAAAGGAAATCCTGACGGATGCATGTAAGATTTTTGTTATCAAAGGGAAGGATGTTGCCCTAGCTAAAGGGGAATATTCAAATCTTAAAATCACAACTGTGACAGACTTGAAAATCGCGAAAAGCATGATTGAGAAAGACTAAGGCTATGATTAATCAAATTTATCAACTGACCAAACCAAAGTTTATCAATGTAAAATATCAAGAAGAAGACATTGATCAGGAGAATCATATCCTTATTCGTCCAAATTATATGGCGGTTTGTCATGCAGATCAACGTTACTATCAAGGGAAACGCGATCCAAAGATATTGGCTAAAAAGCTTCCTATGGCGATGATACACGAATCTTGTGGGACTGTTATTTCAGATCCAACTGGGACTTATGAAGTTGGTCAAAAGGTAGTTATGATTCCCAATCAACCGCCGACGCAGAGTGACAAGGAATTCTACGAGAACTACATGACAGGAACCTACTTCCTATCTAGTGGTCACGATGGTTTTATGCGAGAATTTGTCTCTCTTCCAAAAGACCGAGTCGTTTCTTATAATGATATCGAAGATACAGTTGCTGCCATTACCGAGTTTGTAAGTGTTGGTATGCATGCCATGGATCGTTTCTTAAATCTTGCTCATAGCAAGAGAGAGCGCATCGCTGTTATCGGAGATGGTAGTTTGGCCTTTGTGGTTGCAAATATTATCAATTATACCTTGCCAGAAGCAGAGATTATCGTGATTGGACGCCATTGGGAAAAACTGGAACTCTTCTCTTTTGCAAAAGAGTGCTATATTACTGATAATATCCCAGAGGATTTGACCTTTGATCATGGATTTGAGTGTTGCGGTGGTGATGGTACAGGACCAGCTATCAATGACCTGATTCGCTATATTCGTCCACAGGGAACGATTCTCATGATGGGAGTGAGTGAATACAAGGTTAATATCAATACACGAGATGCTTTGGAAAAAGGATTGTTATTAGTAGGATCATCTCGTTCAGGACGCGTTGATTTTGAGAAGGCCATTCAAATGATGGAAGTCAAAAAGTTTGCAAATCGTCTGAAGAATATCCTTTATGTTGAAGAGCCTGTGAGAGAAATCAAGGACATTCACCGTGTCTTTGCTACAGACCTGAATACTGCTTTTAAAACAGTATTTAAGTGGGAAGTGTAGAAGATGGAGGTTAATTGTGGAGAAACTCATCAAAGAAAAAATTTCTTCTTTACTATCTGATGAAGAGGAAGTACTCAGTGTTGAACAGTTGGGAGGCATGACCAACCAAAACTATTTGGTTAAAACAACCAACAAACAGTATATTGTGAAATTTTTTGGTAAAGGGACTGAAAAACTCATCAATCGTCAAAATGAAAAGTACAATCTTGAACTTTTAGAGGATTTAGATTTAGATGTCAAAAATTATCTCTTTGATATTGAGTCAGGGATTAAAGTAAATGAGTACATTGAATCAGCAGTAACTCTTGATTCAACATCAATCAAGTCCAAGTTTGAAAAGATTGCACCAATTTTACAAACCATCCATGCTTCAGGGAAAGAATTAAGAGGAGAGTTTGCTCCTTTTGAGGAAATCAGCAAATATGAATCCTTGATTGAGGGAGCTATCCCTTATGAAAACTATGAAGCTGTAAGAAAAGATGTATTTTCACTAGAAAAGAGATTGGCTGATTTGGGTGTTGATAGAAAGTCCTGTCACATCGATTTGGTTCCAGAAAACTTCATCGAGTCACCTCAAGGTCGCTTGTATTTGATTGACTGGGAATACTCTTCCATGAATGATCCAATGTGGGATTTGGCAGCACTTTTCTTAGAGTCTGAATTTACAAAGCAAGAGGAAGATGCTTTCCTTTCCTACTATGAAAGTGACAAAACGCCTGTATCACGTGAGAAGATTCGTATCTATAAAATCTTGCAAGATACTATCTGGAGTTTGTGGACAGTGTACAAAGAAGCTCAAGGAGCTGATTTTGGAGATTACGGTATCAACCGTTACCAAAGAGCTGTCGAGGGTTTGACTTATTATGGAGGTTAGGATGAAGAATAAAAATGGTGTTTCTTTTGGTCTGCTCTCTGGTATCTTCTGGGGATTAGGTCTAACGATTAGTGCTTATATCTTTTCAATTTTTACAAATCTCTCACCTTTTGTGGTGGCTGCTGCTCATGATTTCTTGAGTATCTTTATCTTGTTAGCTTTTCTTTTGGTAAAAGAAGGAAAAGTTCGCCTCTCTATTTTCTTAAATATTCGAAATGTGAGTGTTATAATCGGAGCTTTACTAGCAGGACCAATTGGTATGCAGGCCAATCTTTATGCGGTTAAATATATCGGTAGTTCACTAGCTTCATCTGTATCAGCTATCTATCCAGCAGTTTCAGTTTTTCTAGCCTTCTTCATTTTGAAACACAAGGTTTCAAAGAATACAGTATTTGGTGTTTTCTTGATTATTGCAGCTATCATTGCTCAAACCTATAAGGTTGAACAAGTTAACTCGTTTTACATTGGGATTCTTTGTGCCCTTATCTGTGCCATTGCCTGGGGGAGCGAAAGTGTTCTCAGCTCCTATGCTATGGAAAGTGATTTAAGTGAAATTGAAGCCTTGTTAATCCGACAAGTAACCTCATTCTTGTCCTATCTTGTGATTGTGCTCTTTTCACACCATTCATTTGCAGAAGTGGCAGATGGGCAGTTACTAGGCCTCTTGCTTGTCTTTGCGGCCTTTAACATGATTTCCTACTTAGCTTATTATATCGCCATTAATCGTTTGCAACCTGCGAAAGCGACAGGTTTGAATGTGAGCTATGTAGTTTGGACTGTCTTATTTGCAGTTGTTTTCTTGGGTGCACCGCTAGATATGCTGACAATCATCACTTCACTTATTGTTATGGCTGGTGTTTATATTATTATTAAAGAATAAAGGAGATTCGTGTGAAAGCGATTATTTTAGCAGCGGGCTTAGGAACTCGTCTACGCCCTATGACTGAAAATACACCAAAAGCTTTGGTTAAGGTTAATCAAAAACCCTTGGTAGAATACCAAATTGAGTTTTTGAAAGAGAGAGGAATTGATGAGATTATCATCGTTGTCGGTTACCTCAAAGAACAATTTGACTACCTAAAAGAAAAATATGGTGTCCGTTTAGTCTTTAACGACAAGTATGCTGATTACAATAACTTTTACTCACTTTATCTAGTAAAAGAAGATTTGGCTAACAGCTACGTCATCGATGCAGATAACTATCTTTTCAAAAATATGTTTCGAAACGATCTTAAACGTTCTACCTATTTTAGCGTTTATCGTGAAGACTGTACGAACGAGTGGTTCTTGGTTTACGGTGATGACTACAAGGTTCAAGACATTATTGTTGACAGCAAGGCTGGTCGCATTCTGAGCGGAGTTTCATTCTGGGATGCACCAACTGCTGAGAAGATTGTTGGCTTTATTGACAAAGCTTACGAAAGTGGTGAATTTGTTGATCTCTACTGGGACAACATGGTTAAGGATAATATCAAAGAATTAGATGTCTATGTCGAAGAATTAGAAGGAAATAGCATCTATGAAATTGATAGTGTAAAGGACTACCATAAGTTAGAAGAGATTTTATCTACTATTGAGTAAGGAAAGAGAAGAAGGCTTGGGCCTTCTTTTTTTGTGGATTTTACAACAAGAATGTTTGATATTGATTGTATTCTTTAAATGAAACAAAAATTACAAAAAAAAGAACAAAATAAAACAAAAATTATTGACAACGATTTCATATAGTGTTATACTTATAGCATAAAAGATAATTGAAAGAAGGGAAAATGTTATGGGATTAGATCATTTCTTTGACAAAAACCTAGTGTTTTGCTTAGAAGCGAATAATCAAGAACAACTCTTTGATCAGGTAGCAAGCTTGTTGGAAGAACGAGAAATTGTCACTCCAACTTATCGTGAAGCCTTGATCACGCGTGAAAAGTCATTTCCAACTGGTTTAGATATGGAATTTCTAGGAAAGGACTTGCCAAATGTAGCGATTCCTCATACAGATATTGTTCATAATCTAGCTGAGAAAGTAGTGGTTGTTCGATTAGAAAAACCAGTAACTTTTCACAATATGATAGCTCCTGATAAGGAAGTAGAAGTATCCCTACTCTTCTTTATCATTAACAACTCAAGTTCAAGTCAAACAAATATTCTGGCTCAGTTGATGGACTTTTTCACAGGAAATGGACATCTGGAAGATCTATCAAAAATTTCCGAACCAGAAAAACTTTATGCTTACATTGCTGAAGCAACCGCTTAATCTTGTCTATTAAAATATAAAATCGGAGGAAATCCAAATGATTAAAATTCTTGCTGCCTGCGGTGCAGGTGTTAACTCAAGTCACCAAATTAAAAGTGCTCTAGAAGAAGAACTTTCAAACCGTGGTTATGATGTTCACTGTGATGCAGTCATGGTGAAAGATGTAAACGAAGACCTTATCAAGGGCTACGATATCTTTACACCAATCGCTGCAACTGACCTTGGTTTTGAACCAGGTATTCCAGTAATTGAAGCTGGCCCAATCTTGTTCCGTATTCCAGCGATGAGCGCTCCAGTATTTGACAATATTGAAGCAGCTATCAAAGAACACGGACTAAGCTAATTTATTCTTTATCTTGTTAACATTCATATAACTAAAAAAACGGGAGGAACTATTATGGATGTCATTATCGAACTAGCCAATAAGCTGTTCAAACCTATCTTGGATATGGGTGGACCAATTATCATGCTGATCATTTTGACAGTATTGGCTCTACTTTTTGGAGTGAAATTCTCCAAAGCGCTTGAAGGTGGTATTAAACTTGCCATCGCTCTTACTGGTATCGGTGCTATCATCGGTATGCTCAATGGAGCTTTCTCAGAATCACTTAAAAAATTCGTTGAAAACACTGGTATCCATTTGAACATCACTGACGTTGGTTGGGCACCACTTGCTACCATCACTTGGGGCTCTGCTTGGACACTTTACTTCTTGCTAGTAATGTTGATTGTCAACGTTGTGATGCTTGCAATGAAGAAAACGGATACACTTGACGTCGATATCTTCGATATCTGGCACTTGTCAATAACTGGTCTTTTGATTAAATGGTACGCAGATAACAATGGAGTTAGCCAAGGAGTTTCACTCTTCATCGCAACTGCAGCAGTTGTCCTTGTAGGTATTTTGAAGATCATCAACTCTGACCTGATGAAACCAACATTCGACGATCTTCTTAATGCACCAAGTTCATCACCAATGACTTCAACACACATGAACTACATGATGAACCCAGTTATCATGGTTTTGGATAAGATTTTTGAAAAATTCTTCCCAGGTCTTGATAAATATGACTTTGATGCTGCTAAATTGAACAAAAAAATCGGTTTCTGGGGATCTAAATTCTTTATCGGTTTCATCCTTGGTATTGTTATTGGTTTTATGGGGACTCCACAACCTGTTGAAGGACTTAAAGATGCTGCAAACTGGCAAGAAGTTATTAAAGGTTGGTTGTCTCTTGGTTTAACAGCCGGTGTAGCTTTGGAACTCTTCTCACTTATCGGATCTTGGTTCATCGCAGCCGTAGAACCACTTTCACAAGGTATTACAAACGTTGCTACTAAACGTCTTCAAGGACGTAAATTCAACATCGGTCTTGACTGGCCTTTCATCGCTGGTCGTGCTGAAATCTGGGCTTGTGCTAACGTACTTGCTCCAATCATGCTAGTAGAAGCTGTTCTTCTTTCAAACGTCGGTAATGGTATCTTGCCTCTTGCAGGTATCATCGCTATGGGTGTGACCCCAGCTCTCTTGGTTGTTACACGTGGTAAATTGCTCCGTATGATTATCTTCGGAACACTCTTGTTGCCTCTCTTCCTTCTTTCTGGTACTCTTATCGCACCATTTGCAACAGAACTTGCTAAAGGTGTAGGTGCCTTTCCTAAAGGTGTAGATAGTGCTCAATTGATTACTCACTCAACTCTTGAAGGACCAATTGAAAAACTATTTGGTTGGGCAATCGGTAATGCTACAACAGGTGATATCAAAGCAATCCTTGGTGCAGCAGCCTTCCTTGTATTCTATGTAGGTATCTTTGCTTGGTATAGAAAACAAATGATCAAACGTAACGAAGAATACGCAGCAAATGCTAAATAATTCGCTCCTATAAAATGTAAATTGTGAAAACTAGGTTGTTAATTTCCTACATTGGGAGTGGCAACCTAGTTTTTTATATAAAAATCTAAAAATAGTTGGAGAATATTATGGTAATTGAAATCAAATCAGACCAGTTAACGGTCCAGTTTAAAATCTTAGGTGGCGCCTTGTCGTCAATCAAGGACCGAGAAGGCATTGAGTATTTGTGGCAAGGAGATGCCACTTACTGGAGTGGACAAGCGCCAGTACTTTTTCCAATCTGTGGCTCTTTAAGAGAAGATACAGCCTTCTACAGTCATGCAGATGGAACAGAGACGAAAGGAAACATTCCTCGCCATGGTTTGGTCCGTAAAAAAGAATTTGAGTTGGTTGATCAAACAGAAAACAGCGTAACCTTTGCTATCGAAGATGATGAGAATACTTATCAAAACTATCCTTATCATTTCCGCCTTGAAATCACTTATAAGGTTACTGGCAAGACAGTTCGTACTCAATACAAGATTTTCAATAAAGAAACCAGCAAGGTCCTGCCATACTTTATTGGTGGACATCCAGGCTTTAATTGCCCTCTACTAGATGGCGAAACTTATGAAGATTACTATTTAGAGTTTGAGAAAGAAGAGACTTGCTCTGTTCCCCGTCCTTTCCCAGAAACAGGAATGTTAGACTTCCAAGATAGAAGTTTATGGTTGGATGGGCAAAAAGAATTAGACCTTAGCTATGATTTGTTTAGCACAGATGCAGTGACTTTGGATGAGTTGCAATCCAGAACAATTGCGCTTCGTTCTCGTAAGCATGAGAAGGGATTAAAAGTACACTTCCAAGAGTTCTCAAATCTCATCATTTGGTCAACTTTGAATAAGGGACCTTTCATTGCCTTTGAACCATGGTCTGGCTTATCAACTTCACTTGAAGAAGGAGATCATCTAGAAGATAAGAAGAATGTTCGTCTCTTGGAAGCTGGTCAAGTAGATCAGATTGGCTTTGATATTGAAATATTTTAGATAAAAAACCACAAAAACAAACATTTACTGTTGACTTTTTCTATAAATAGGAGTATATTATGTTTGTAAACAACAAATGATGTTTGTAACAAACAAATAATCACTTGTTATATTCTCTGTCGCAGAGAAAGTTTCTTTCTAGGAACTTGATTTCCTGGACTTGGATAAGGTGATATTCATCTCATTCAATCCAATTTGTCAATAAACTGCTAGAAAGTCTTTTGTAGGTAAACTGCTAACTATAAAAGTCTTTACTAGCCTAGAAAAATAAAAAGGAGTATACAATATGTCTATTGTTATCGGTGCAGATGCTGCAGGTTTGAGATTGAAAGAAGTTGTGAAAGACTTCTTGGAAAAAGAAAACTTCCACGTTGTGGATGTTACAGCTGAAGGTCAAGACTTTGTTGATGTGACTCTTGCTGTTGCTGCAGAAGTAAACAAAGAAGAACAAAACCTTGGTATCGTGATTGATGCTTATGGGGCTGGTCCATTCATGGTCGCAACTAAAATCAAAGGAATGGTTGCTGCAGAAGTTTCAGATGAACGTTCAGCTTATATGACTCGTGGACACAACAACTCACGTATGATCACTATGGGTGCACAACTTGTTGGTGACGAATTGGCCAAAAACATTGCTAAAGGTTTTGTTAATGGTAAATACGACGGTGGACGTCACCAGATTCGTGTTGATATGTTGAACAAAATGTGCTAATTAGATTACAGTAAGAAAGGTAAGTTAAAATGAGAATTGCAATTGGATGTGACCACATCGTAACAGATGAAAAAATGGCGGTTTCAGAATTTTTGAAATCAAAAGGATATGAAGTCATCGACTTTGGTACCTATGACCACACACGTACTCACTACCCAATCTTTGGTAAAAAAGTGGGTGAAGCTGTAACTAGCGGTCAAGCTGATCTTGGGGTATGTATCTGTGGTACTGGTGTTGGTATCAACAACGCTGTCAACAAAGTTCCAGGAGTTCGTTCTGCCTTGGTTCGTGATATGACAACAGCTCTTTATGCAAAAGAACAATTGAACGCCAATGTTATTGGTTTTGGTGGTAAAATCACTGGTGAATTGCTCATGTGCGACATCATTGAAGCTTTCATCAATGCTGAATACAAACCATCAGAAGAAAACAAAAAATTGATTGCGAAAATTGAGCACGTTGAAACTCACAATGCTCATCAAGCAGATGCAAACTTCTTTACAGAATTCCTTGAAAAATGGGATCGCGGTGAATACCACGACTAAGAGGTGACGCATGATTTTAACAGTCACAATGAATCCATCCATTGACATTTCTTATCCTTTGGATGAATTAAAAATTGACACTGTCAACCGTGTGGTGGACGTGACCAAGACAGCTGGTGGTAAAGGTCTCAATGTTACACGAGTTCTTTCAGAATTTGGTGATTCTGTTGCTGCTACTGGTTTGGTCGGTGGTAAACTTGGTGAGTTTTTAGTAGAGCATATCGACGATAAAGTATCGAAACGTTTCTTCTCCATTCAAGGAGAGACTCGTAACTGTATCGCTATTCTCCATGGAGACAACCAAACAGAAGTTCTTGAAAAAGGTCCTGTAGTATTGGAACAGGAAGGTCAAGACTTTTTGGAACATTTCAAAAATCTCCTGGAGTCAGTTGAAGTAGTAGCTATCTCAGGTAGTCTGCCAGCAGGTCTTCCAGTTGACTACTATGCAAGCTTAGTAGAACTTGCTAATCGCGCAGGAAAACCAGTTGTTCTAGACTGCTCAGGTGCGGCTCTTCAGGCTGTCCTTGAATCACCACACAAACCAACAGTTATTAAACCAAATAACGAAGAATTGTCTCAGCTTCTAGGCAGAGAAGTTTCTGAGGAGTTGGATGAATTAAAAGAAGTTCTTCAAGAGCCTCTATTTGCAGGGGTTGAGTGGATAATCGTTTCACTTGGTGCAAATGGTGCTTTTGCAAAACATGGGGACACTTTCTACAAGGTAGATATTCCAAGAATTCAGGTAGTGAACCCTGTTGGATCTGGAGATTCTACTGTGGCAGGTATTTCATCAGGACTTCTTCATGAGGAATCGGATGCAGAACTCCTCATCAAGGCCAATGTCCTTGGTATGCTCAATGCTCAAGAAAAAATGACAGGTCATGTCAATATGGCCAACTATCAGGATCTATATGATCAATTAATAGTAAAAGAGGTATAAAATGGCTTTAACAGAACAAAAACGTGCACGCTTAGAAAAACTTTCAGATGAAAATGGCATTATTTCAGCCCTTGCTTTTGACCAACGTGGTGCTTTGAAACGCCTCATGGCTCAATACCAAACAGAAGAGCCGACAGTGGCTCAAATGGAAGAACTCAAAGTCTTGGTTGCAGATGAATTGACAAAATACGCATCCTCTATGCTTCTTGACCCTGAGTATGGTCTCCCAGCTACAAAAGCGCTTGATGCCAATGCTGGTCTTCTCCTTGCTTATGAGAAAACTGGCTACGACACAACAAGCACTAAACGCTTGCCTGACTGCTTGGATGTTTGGTCTGCCAAACGCATCAAAGAACAAGGTGCAGATGCTGTCAAATTCTTGCTTTACTATGACGTAGATAGCTCTGACGAACTCAACCAACAAAAACAAGCCTACATCGAGCGCATCGGTTCAGAGTGTGTGGCAGAAGACATTCCATTCTTCCTTGAAATCTTGGCTTACGATGAAAAAATCGCTGACGCAGGTTCTGCAGAATACGCAAAAGTAAAACCACATAAAGTTATCGGTGCCATGAAGGTCTTCTCAGACCCACGCTTCAACATCGATGTTTTGAAAGTGGAAGTTCCAGTCAACGTCAAATACGTTGAAGGCTTTGGCGATGGTGAAATCGTTCATACACGCGAAGAAGCGGCAGCCTTCTTCAAAGCGCAAGATGAAGCGACTAACTTGCCATATATCTACTTGAGTGCAGGTGTATCAGCTAAACTCTTCCAAGAAACACTTGTCTTTGCCCACGAATCAGGCGCGAACTTCAACGGTGTTCTTTGCGGCCGTGCAACTTGGGCTGGATCAGTTGAAGCCTACATCAAAGACGGTGAGGCAGCAGCTCGCGAATGGCTACGCACAACTGGATTTGAGAACATTGACGAACTCAACAAGATTCTTCAAACAACAGCGACTTCATGGACTGAACGTGTATAAGTTTTCCCCCCTAATCTTAGGAACATTGATCTAAATAAAAAATTTAAACAAAGTTGAATGTAAAGGTTTACAAAAAAACTAACTTGTGCTATACTTAAATCACAAGTTAATACAAGGTGAGTGTTACTAAGTAATATTAGGCATGATCACAGGTGGATTAGAAATCGATAGATTTTCTAGTTCATTTGTGGTCATTTTTTATACTCATATACCTTTAAGAGATAAAAGGAGGTTGCCATGTATCGAATTCTAAACCCAATGAATCACAACGTCTCGCTTGTCAGAAATGACAAAGGAGAAGAAGTGATTGTGATTGGTAAGGGGATTGCATTTGGGAAAAAGAAGGGGGATTTGATTGCTGAGGATCAGGTTGAGAAAATCTTTCGTATGAAGACAGAAGAGTCCAGAGAAAACTTTATGGCTCTGCTCAAAGATGTTCCGCTTGATTTTATCACAGTGACCTATGAGATTATTGATAAGCTTTCTAAGAAATATCATTATCCGATTCAAGAGTATCTCTACGTAACCTTGACAGATCATATTTACTGTTCTTACCAAGCTCTAACACAAGGAAGGTACAAGGATAGCAATCTGCCAGATATTTCTGCCAAGTATCCTGTAGCTTTTCAAATCGCAAAGGAAGCCTTTGAAATCTATCGTCAGAAGTTGACAGATCATTTCCCTGAGGACGAAATTATTCGGATCGCTTATCATTTCATTAATGCCGAAGGGGAGAATGAAGTTCAAGTGGTTGAGTCGATTGATAAGAGGAAAGAAATTCTCAGGAATGTCGAAGAAGTGCTTAAAAGTTACGCTATTCAACGAACCAAAGAGAATAACCATTTCTATGATCGATTTATGATTCATTTGAATTATTTCTTGGATTATTTAGACAGATCTAGAGATGATAACCAATCACTTCTGGATATGGAAGACCATATCAAACAATCCTATCCAAAAGCGTTCGAGATTGGTTCCAAGATCTATGATGTGATTACGCAACATACGGGTCTTGATTTGTATAAAAGTGAACGAGTTTATCTAGTTCTACATATCCAACGTTTATTGTCATAAAAATTTAATTAAAAATACATAAGGAGAATTCTATCATGAATAGAGAAGAAGTAACATTGTTAGGTTTTGAAATCGTAGCCTATGCTGGCGATGCTCGTTCAAAACTATTGGAAGCCTTGAAGGCTGCTGAAGCTGGTGATTTTGCGAAAGCAGATACTCTCGTAGAGGAAGCAGGTGGTTGCATCGCGGAGGCGCACCACGCGCAAACAAGTCTATTAACTAAGGAAGCTTCAGGTGAGGACTTAGCTTATAGTGTAACCATGATGCATGGCCAGGATCACTTGATGACAACCATCTTGCTCAAAGATTTGATGCACCATTTAATCGAACTCTACAAGAGAGGAGTTAAGTAATGAACAAACTAATTGCTTTTATCGAGAAAGGAAAGCCTTTCTTTGAGAAATTATCTCGTAATATCTATCTTCGTGCTATTCGTGATGGTTTCATTGCAGGTATGCCCGTTATTCTCTTCTCAAGTATCTTTATCTTGATTGCTTTTGTACCAAACTCATGGGGCTTTAAATGGTCTGATGATGTTGTTAATCTCCTCATGAAACCTTATAGCTATTCAATGGGGATTCTAGCTCTCTTGGTAGCTGGTACAACAGCTAAGTCATTGACGGACTCAGTTAACCGCAGCATGGAGAAAACCAACCAAATCAACTATATGTCAACACTGTTGGCTGCAATTGTTGGTTTGTTGATGTTGGCAGCTGATCCGATTGAAGGTGGTTTTGCGACAGGTTTCCTTGGGACAAAAGGTTTGCTTTCAGCCTTTCTTGCTGCCTTTGTAACTGTAGCCATCTATAAGGTTTGTGTTAAGAACAACGTCACTATTCGTATGCCTGACGAAGTTCCACCAAATATCTCACAAGTCTTTAAAGATGTGATTCCATTCACTCTATCAGTGGTTTCTCTTTATGCTCTTGATTTACTAGCTCGTCATTTTGTTGGTGCAAGCGTAGCTGAATCAATCGGTAAATTCTTTGCACCATTATTCTCTGCTGCTGATGGTTATCTAGGTATTACGATTATCTTTGGTGCCTTTGCCTTCTTCTGGTTTGTTGGTATCCATGGTCCATCTATCGTTGAACCAGCAATCGCAGCGATTACCTATGCAAATGCCGAAGTCAACTTGAACCTTCTCCAACAAGGGATGCACGCTGACAAGATTCTTACTTCTGGTACACAAATGTTTATCGTTACCATGGGTGGTACGGGTGCGACACTGGTTGTTCCATTCATGTTCATGTGGTTGACCAAATCGAAACGAAATCGTGCAATCGGACGCGCTTCAGTAGTTCCAACTTTCTTTGGTGTAAACGAACCAATCCTGTTTGGTGCACCTCTTGTACTGAATCCAATCTTCTTCATTCCATTTATCTTTGCTCCAATCGCAAACGTATGGATCTTTAAATTCTTTATTGAGACGCTTGGCATGAACTCATTTACAGCCAACCTTCCTTGGACAACACCAGGTCCGCTCGGTATTGTTCTCGGTACAAACTTCCAATTCTTGTCATTTGTACTTGCTGCTTTGTTAATCCTTGTTGACGTAGCCGTTTACTATCCATTCCTCAAGGTTTATGATGAACAAATCCTTGAAGAAGAGCGTTCTGGTAAAGCCAATGATGAATTGAAAGAAAAAGTAGCTGCAAACTTCAATACTGCTAAAGCAGATGCTATTCTTGAAAAAGCTGGTGTAGAAGCAGCGCAAAACACAATCACTGAAGAAACCAATGTCTTGGTTCTCTGTGCAGGCGGAGGAACAAGTGGTCTCCTTGCAAATGCTCTAAACAAAGCAGCTGCGGAGTACAAGGTTCCTGTTAAAGCAGCAGCTGGTGGCTATGGAGCTCACCGTGAAATGTTGCCTGAGTTTGATCTGGTTATCCTTGCTCCTCAAGTAGCTTCAAACTTTGAAGACATGAAGGCCGAAACCGACAAACTTGGTATCAAACTTGCCAAGACAGAAGGTGGCCAATACATTAAACTGACTCGTGACGGAAAAGGCGCTCTTGCCTTTGTTCAAGCGCAGTTCGAAGAATAAAATGTAAATAGCAAAGAAGTGAGATGGAAGAACTCCTCCCAACTATACCCCCATCTCATTTCTATTTCTTGAAAGGTGAATCAAATGACAAAAACACTTCCAAAAGACTTTATTTTTGGCGGGGCAACAGCTGCCTATCAAGCAGAAGGTGCTACCAATACCGATGGTAAAGGACCAGTTGCCTGGGACAAATACCTCAAAGATAACTACTGGTACACTGCTGAACCAGCCAGTGATTTCTATCACAAATACCCAGTTGACCTCAAACTAGCAGAAGAGTATGGTGTCAATGGTATCCGTATTTCAATCGCTTGGTCACGTATCTTTCCAACTGGTTATGGGAAGGTTAATGACAAGGGGGTTGAGTTCTATCATAATCTATTTGCAGAGTGCCACAAACGTCATGTTGAGCCCTTTGTAACTCTTCATCACTTTGATACACCAGAAGCTCTACATTCAAATGGAGACTTCTTAAACCGTGAAAACATTGAACACTTTGTAGACTACGCAGCTTTCTGTTTTGAAGAATTCCCAGAAGTAAACTATTGGACAACCTTTAATGAAATTGGACCAATCGGTGATGGTCAATACTTGGTTGGTAAATTCCCTCCTGGTATTCAGTACGACCTTGCCAAAGTCTTCCAATCTCATCACAATATGATGGTGTCGCATGCGCGTGCAGTAAAACTTTTCAAGGATAAGGGATACAAGGGTGAAATTGGTGTGGTGCATGCCCTGCCTACTAAGTATCCTCTGGATCCAGATAATCCTGCAGATGTCCGTGCAGCTGAGTTAGAAGATATTATCCATAACAAGTTTATCCTAGACGCGACTTATCTAGGACGATATTCCGAAGAAACCATGGAAGGTGTCAACCATATCTTAGCAGTCAATGGTGGAAGTTTAGATCTGCGTGAAGAAGACTTCGCTGTGCTAGAAGCTGCAAAAGACCTGAATGACTTCCTTGGAATTAACTACTACATGAGTGATTGGATGCAAGCCTTTGATGGCGAAACAGAAATCATTCATAACGGTAAGGGTGAAAAAGGAAGCTCTAAGTATCAGATTAAGGGAGTTGGACGTCGAGTAGCGCCTGACTATGTCCCACGTACGGACTGGGATTGGATTATCTATCCTCAAGGTTTGTATGATCAAATCATGCGCGTGAAACAAGATTATCCAAATTACAAAAAAATCTACATCACAGAGAATGGTCTCGGATACAAAGATGAGTTTGTGGATGGAACAGTCTACGATGATGGACGGATTGATTATGTTAAGAAACATGTGGAAGTGATTGCAGATGCAATCTCTGATGGAGCCAATGTCAAAGGCTACTTTATCTGGTCGCTGATGGATGTCTTTTCTTGGTCAAATGGTTATGAAAAGCGTTACGGCCTCTTCTATGTTGATTTTGAAACCCAGGAGCGCTATCCAAAGAAATCAGCTCACTGGTACAAGAAACTAGCTGAGATACAACTTATTGAATAAAATTCAACAAAAATTCCCCGCCAAAAGGCAGGGGAATTTTTATGGTTTTGATAAAAGAATGGTTGTTTGTTTCGACAGGTCTTCAAATGTCTCCTGACTCAGTTTGGAATCTGAAACGATGGTATCAATTTCTGAGATATTGTAGAAATTGTAAAAATCAAACTTATTAAACTTACTGTGGTCTGCCAGTAAGTATTTTTTATTGGCATTGTTCAAGGCGATTCGTTGTACCTCGCCCTCTTCTTCACTGAAAGTAGCAATTGCCTTATCCTTAATACCATTACAGCTTACAAAAGCTTTAGAAAACTGAAGATTGGTCAAATCCTGTAAGGTAAGTGTTCCTACAAAAGCACCAGTGATAGAGCGATAATTTCCACCAATCAAGATCAAATCTGTTAGTTTTCGTTCGTTTAGGATGAGAAAGACTGGAAGACTGTTTGTTACAACACGAATATTATCAATTGGGAGCTCACGAGCAAAACATTCTAAGGTTGTTCCTGGACCAATAAAAATGGTTTCACCTTCGTCAATCAAATGACCTGCAAAACGGCTAATTTCTTGTTTTTCAGCAATCTGCAAGCCTTGTTTTTCGACGTTTGAGCGTTCGTTGTTTAAGAGAGAACCTGTACGAAGTTTTTCAGCACCACCATGCACACGAACCAGCAAATCCTTGTCTGCTAGTTCTTGTAAATAGCGACGAGCTGTCATATCTGACACATCAAGACTCTCCATAATCTCTTTTACAGTAATAGTGCCTTTTGTGTTTACTGCTTCTAGAATACTATCTAGTTTTTCTTGCTTTAGCATCCTTATCACCTCGATTTCTACTATTATTATCTTACCATAAAACGCTCAATCAATCAAATAGAAAAAAACAAAATAAAACAAAAACAAAAATATCATGGTTGTTTTAAACAAACCATGATATTTTGAATGTTTGGTCAAATTAGTCTAAACCGTAGTTGTAATCCTCGTCTTGCATGGCTTCAACTTCACCAAGGAGGTAACCATTTCCGACTTGAGAGAAGAAGTCGTGGTTAGAAGTTCCTGTTGAAATTCCGTTCATAACGATTGGATTGACATCATCTGCTGAATCTGGGAAGAGTGGATCTTGTCCTAGGTTCATAAGAGCTTTATTGGCATTGTAACGAAGGAAGGTTTTAACTTCCTCAGTCCAGCCAACACCGTCATAGAGGCTTTCTGTATAGCCCTCTTCGTTCTCGTAGAGAGTGTAGAGCAGGTCGTACATCCATTCTTTAAGTTTTTCTTGCTCTTCTTCAGGTAATTCATTGAAACCAAGTTGGAATTTGTAACCAATATAAGTTCCGTGAACAGACTCATCACGAATGATCAGTTTGATGATTTCCGCAACGTTGGCCAGTTTGTTGTTACCGAGATAGTAAAGCGGTGTAAAGAAACCAGAGTAGAAGAGGAAAGTTTCAAGGAAAACACTGGCAACTTTCTTTTCTAGTGGGCTACCATTGAGGTAGATTTCATTGATAATTTCCGCTTTTCTTTGTAGGTAGGGGTTAGTGTTGGTCCATTCAAAGATTTCTTCGATTTCGGCCTTGGTGTTCAAGGTCGAAAAGATAGAAGAGTAAGATTTTGCGTGGACAGATTCCATAAACTGGATGTTGTTGAAAACAGCTTCCTCATGTGGTGTACGGATGTCTGCGCGAAGTGCTTGAACTCCTGTTTCAGATTGCATGGTATCCAAAAGGGTCAAACCACCAAAGACTTTTCCAACCAAGTCTTTTTCTTTGTTTGATAGTTTTCTCCAGTCGTCTAGGTCATTTGACAAGGGGATACGCGTATCGAGCCAGAATTGCTCTGTCAGCTTTTCCCAAGTTGATTTGTCGATGACATCTTCGATGGCATTCCAGTTAATGGCTTTGTAGTAAGTTTCCATTTGAAATCTCTTTCTGTGTTTAATATTGCGAGCTCACAATTATTTCTATTTTATCATAATTCTAGAGGAGTATCGCACAAAAAGTCGGAAGCCCGACTTTTTGTTATTTCATAGTATAGATGCTTATTCCAGTCTAACACGGTGATTGAATCACTAATCTGAGAAAATGTAGTTTCCTCAAGCAAAAATTAAATCACACAGCTTTCACATTGGTTAGCACCGACTTCTCCACCATCGTCTGTAAAGGTACGGACGTAGTAGATAGACTTGATACCCTTGTTAAAGGCATAGTTACGAAGGATAGATAGGTCACGTGTCGTTTGTTTGTTTTCTTTCTTCCATTCGTAAAGACCTTTTGGAATGTCGCTACGCATGAAGAGAGTGAGTGAAAGTCCTTGATCCACGTGTTCAGTTGCGGCAGCGTAAACATCAATCACCTTACGCATATCCATGTCATAAGCAGAAGTGTAGTAAGGAATGGTATCTGTAGACAAACCTGCAGCTGGATAGTAGATTTTACCGATTTTCTTCTCTTGGCGTTCTTCAATGCGTTGCGTAATCGGGTGGATAGATGCAGAAACATCGTTGATGTAACTGATAGAACCATTTGGAGCTACAGCAAGGCGGTTTTGGTGATAAAGACCATCTGCTTGAACCTTTTCGCGAAGTTCAGCCCAATCAGCAGCACTTGGAATAAAGACATCTTTGAAGAGTTCTTTAACACGGTCTGATTTTGGAACAAATTCGCCTGTCACGTACTTGTCGAAGTAGCTTCCGTTAGCATAGTCTGATTTTTCAAAGTTGTGGAAGGTGATACCACGTTCACGCGCTATGTTATTAGATTCTACCAAGGTCCAGTAGTTCATAAGCATAAAGTAGATGCTTGTAAATTCAATTGACTCATGTGATCCGTACTCAATCAGTTGTTGGGCAAGGTAGCTATGAAGCCCCATGGCACCAAGGCCAAAGGTGTGAGCTAAACTGTTTCCGTGGTCGATAGTAGGGACAGCTACGATGTGTGAACTATCTGTAACGAAAGTCAAAGCACGAACCATCGCACGGATAGAACGACCAAAGTCAGGTGAAGTCATCATGTTGACCACGTTGGTTGAACCAAGGTTACATGAAACGTCTGTTCCCATTTGAAGGAATTCTTGAGCATCGTTGATCAAGCTTGGTTCTTGAACTTGAAGAATCTCAGAACACAAGTTACTCATGATAATCTTACCATCTACTGGATTCGCACGGTTGGCTGTATCAATGTTGACGACATAAGGGTAACCAGATTCTTGTTGCAATTTAGAAATTTCAGTTTCCAAATCACGAGCTTTGATTTTTGTCTTGCGGATGTTTGGATTTGCGACCAATTCATCATATTTTTCAGTGATGTCGATGTAGTTGAATGGCACACCGTACTCAAGCTCTACAGAGTAAGGGCTAAAGAGATACATTTCTTCATTTTTACGAGCTAATTCGTAGAATTTATCGGGCACCACAACTCCAAGTGAGAGGGTCTTAACACGAACCTTTTCATCGGCATTTTCTTTCTTAGTTGAAAGGAAGGCGATGATATCTGGGTGAAAGACATTGAGGTAGACAACCCCAGCACCTTGACGCTGACCCAATTGGTTAGAGTAGGAGAAACTGTCTTCGAAGAGTTTCATAACTGGAACGACACCAGAAGCTGCTCCTTCATAACCTTTGATAGGTGCGCCAGCTTCACGAAGGTTGCTTAGAGTAATACCTACACCACCACCGATACGTGAAAGTTGAAGAGCTGAGTTGATAGAACGTCCGATAGAGTTCATGTCATCAGTTACTTGAATCAAGAAACAAGATACCAACTCCCCACGACGAGCACGACCTGCGTTCAAAAAGGAAGGAGTAGCAGGTTGGTAGCGTTGGTGGATGATTTCATTGGCAATATCAGTCGCAATTGCTTCGTCCCCGTCAGCAAAATAAAGTGCATTAAAGAAGACGCGGTCTTCCATACTTTCAAGGTAATATTCACCGTCATTAGTCTTCAAGGCATACTGGTTGTAAAACTTATAGGCAGCCATGAATGATTTGAATTGGAAGTTTTGGTCTTTGATAAATTGATGCAATTCTTCCAAAAACTCTGGACGGTATTTCTTGATAAATGCTGTTTCAATGTAGTTGTGTTCAATGAGGTAGTTGATTTTATCAGTGATTGAATCAAAAACCATAGTGTTTGGAACTACATTTTCTTTAAAGAAAGCATCCAAGGCTTCTTTATCTTTATGAAGCATGATTTGTCCATTAACAGGACGGTTGATTTCGTTATTGAGACGGAAGTAGGTCACGTCCTCAAGATGTTTTAATCCCATAAAATTTCCTTTATCTAATTACAAAAGAAAGGCCTCTAAGTTAGCCCTAGAAGCAATCTCTTCTGGATGATGTACTAAGATTATGCTAATTGTTTCAGTTTTCCTGGTTGGAAGCCTGAAAAGACTTCAGTTGGTGTTTGGATAACAGGAGCCGCGCTGAAACCGAGCTCTTTAACTTGATCGATGTACTCTGGTTGCTCGTCGAGATTGATCTCACGATAAGCGACATTGTTGCTGTCCAAGAAACGCTTGGTCATCTTACATTGGACACAGTTGTTTTTAGAATAAACGGTTACCATTTTCGTAACTCCTCTTTCAAAATAGATTACTTTCTTAGTATATCAGAAAAAAAAACTTTGTCAAACTTTTTAAACTAAATCTTGTGCTAAAAAGTTACAGTTTCAAAAACAAAGCACAAGATATAGTGTTTTTGGAAACATAAATTTTGATTTCCGTTGAACTGTCAAAGTTTCTCAAAATAAAAAAACTACATACTGTATATTGGTAAGATAAATAGAAGATTTTCAGCAAGTTATCAGAAAGGAAAACGAAGAAAATAGCAAAAATCGTAAGAACAGGAATAAGTCTAGCTGAGACAATGCTTTAATAAAACAGAAACTGTGATATTTACGAAAAAAAGAAATTTTCCACACAAGATGTCCCAATATTTTGTATTAGAATATCTAAAATATAACAAAAGTGGAAATGACAGATTATGCTGTATTCATAAAAATGGATCATTGGTTAATTTTATATAGGATACTTATGAGTTTCGTATCCTTTTATAAGGAGTATATAAATACAATGTTTGAGGAAGTTCATTTTATGTGATATACTACATGTGATTATAAGATTAAAAAATGGATATCTGGATGCTTTTGTTTGATAGAGAATGTTATCAGATTATAATTAGATTAAATAAATGAAAGAACACAGAATTAGGAGGCGCGTGGTGAAAGAAAATGATGTTATTTTAAAACGGCAATCAACTCAAATATTTTTTAAGAATGGTGATACGGATTTTTTCTTTAATTGGTTGTTAGGAATCGGTGAAATTTTTGGTTTCTCTCATGGAGAGCTTTATTATCTTGCTCAAAGATTGGGGAACTCACCAAAGCCTGATGACTGGAAAAATGTATTTTTATCGCATGTAAACTACCTTGAACAAGAAGCAAGTAATTCAGGATTGAGTGAACAAACAAAGGCGCAGTATTATCTTGCACAGACCTACTCACTTCGCTCGGCAATTCAGTTTACCGATCCATTTTCTGACGAGTATTTACCGACCGTTCGTCAAATGGAGAAGGTGTTTTCTAGTGCAATTCATTCACTAGGTGTACCGATTGAAAAACTAACTATTCCCTATCAGGGTTCTTACTTGCCTGGGTATTATCTTCATAGCGGCGATAATTGTCCAACGCTAATCATGATTGGTGGAGGTGATACTTATCGCGAAGATTTATTTTACTTTGCAGGATATCCTGGCTGGATACGAAATTATAATGTTTTAATGGTTGACCTTCCTGGTCAAGGGAGCAATCCTAGTAGAGGGCTGGTCTTTGATGTGGATGCTTCTATTCCAATTTCATTATGCATAGACTGGTTGGAAAATAGAAATCCTAAACTAAATTATTTAGCTATTTATGGTGTCAGCGGAGGGGGATATTTTACCGCACAAGCTGTCGAAAAGGATCCAAGAATTCATGCTTGGATTGCTAGTACCCCTATTTACGACGTTGCAGAACTTTTCAGAAAAGAATTTGGATCAAGTTTGAAAGCACCTAGTTGGTTAATAAATGCCATTTTAAAATTAGCTGGAAATTTGAATGAATCAGCAAATTTAAATCTTAAAAAGTATGCATGGCAGTTTGGTACTTCTGATTTTAAGAGTGCTATTGATGATGTATTTAACCATGCAAAGATTGTGGATTATCAAAAAATTCAATGCCCATGCCTGTTTATTATGGGAAAGGGTGAGGGTGCTGAACTGCAGCATCAAACTAAGGTAATTTATGAAGCACTTAAATCTAAAAATCAACAAACTAAACTTCAAGTATTTGAGGCGGAAAGTGGTGCGGACGCTCATTGCCAAGTCAATAATCTAAGACTCGCCCATAATGTCGTTTTTGATTGGTTGGATACTTTATTTGAATGGAATCAATCAAAGTTTTAGTTCTACTTATACCACTTAGATATATCTACCTTTTTACTGTTAGGGGCTACAAACTTATTTTACTTTAAGTAGCAAATTGGATAAATTCTCTACTGTTGATGGTAAGAGTAGGTTTTAGAATTTCAGGATTTGATGAAGTCTTTTCAAATAATGGATTTACTGAGTTATATTAATTATAGTTAAATAGTATTATTTCATTATTTACTAGGATTGTCCTCTGATTGGTATTAAGGGAAAATAGCTTTGAAAATTGAATTTTGATGATGACATTCTTTGAACAATTAGTGTTTAGATATGCTATTTAGTTACTAGAGTGCTCATTTAATAGAAAAAGAAGTAATTTCATTTTCAGTAAAAGTCCATAAAATACTTGAAAAATTATCTAGAAGGTGATATAATACAGTCTTGTAAGGGTTATCACATATAACTCAAAAAAGAAATAACTAAAGGAGAGTCAAACTATGGCTTCTAAAGATTTCCACGTAGTGGCAGAAACAGGTATTCACGCGCGTCCAGCAACATTGTTGGTTCAAACAGCTAGCAAATTTGCTTCAGATATCACTCTTGAATACAAAGGTAAATCAGTAAATCTTAAATCTATCATGGGTGTTATGAGTCTTGGTGTTGGCCAAGGTGCTGACGTTACAATTTCAGCTGAAGGTGCAGATGCTGACGACGCAATCGCTGCTATCACTGAAACTATGGAAAAAGAAGGATTGGCATAAGGAAAATGACAGAAATGCTTAAAGGAATCGCAGCATCTGACGGTGTTGCAGTTGCAAAAGCATATCTACTCGTTCAACCGGATTTGTCATTTGAGACTATTACAGTCGAAGATACAAACGCAGAAGAAGCTCGCCTTGATGCCGCTCTACAGGCATCACAAGACGAGCTTTCTGTTATTCGCGAGAAAGCAGTAGGTACGCTCGGTGAAGAAGCAGCTCAAGTTTTTGACGCTCACTTAATGGTTCTTGCTGACCCAGAAATGATCAGCCAAATCAAGGAAACAATCCGTGCGAAGAAAGTGAATGCAGAAGCAGGTCTGAAAGAAGTAACAGACATGTTTATCACTATCTTTGAAGGCATGGAAGACAACCCATACATGCAAGAACGCGCTGCGGATATCCGCGACGTGACAAAACGTGTATTGGCCAACCTCCTTGGTAAAAAATTGCCAAACCCAGCTTCTATCAATGAAGAAGTGATTGTGATTGCGCATGACTTGACTCCTTCAGATACAGCTCAATTGGACAAAAACTTTGTAAAAGCTTTTGTAACCAACATTGGTGGACGTACAAGCCACTCTGCTATCATGGCGCGTACACTTGAAATTGCAGCAGTATTGGGAACAAACAACATCACTGAAATCGTTAAAGACGGTGATATTCTTGCCGTTAACGGTATCACAGGTGAGGTTATTATCAATCCAACTGATGAGCAAGCGGCTGAATTCAAGGCTGCTGGTGAAGCTTATGCGAAACAAAAAGCTGAATGGGCTCTCTTGAAAGATGCTAAAACAGTAACTGCTGATGGCAAACACTTTGAATTGGCTGCCAACATCGGTACTCCAAAAGACGTTGAAGGTGTCAATGACAACGGTGCTGAAGCTGTTGGTCTTTACCGTACAGAGTTCTTGTACATGGATTCTCAAGACTTCCCAACAGAAGACGAGCAATACGAAGCTTACAAGGCTGTACTTGAAGGAATGAACGGTAAACCTGTTGTCGTTCGTACAATGGATATCGGTGGAGATAAGGAACTTCCTTACTTCGATATGCCTCACGAAATGAACCCATTCCTTGGATTCCGTGCCCTTCGTATCTCTATCTCTGAGACTGGAGATGCTATGTTCCGCACACAAATCCGTGCCCTTCTTCGTGCGTCTGTTCACGGTCAATTGCGTATCATGTTCCCAATGGTTGCGCTCTTGAAAGAATTCCGTGCAGCGAAAGCAGTCTTTGACGAAGAAAAAGCAAACCTTCTTGCTGAAGGTGTTGCAGTTGCGGATAATATCCAAGTTGGTATCATGATCGAAATCCCAGCAGCAGCCATGCTTGCAGATCAATTTGCTAAAGAAGTTGACTTCTTCTCAATTGGTACAAACGACTTGATCCAATACACAATGGCAGCAGACCGTATGAACGAACAAGTTTCATACCTTTACCAACCATACAACCCATCAATCCTACGCTTGATCAACAATGTGATCAAAGCAGCTCACGCTGAAGGGAAATGGGCTGGAATGTGTGGTGAGATGGCTGGTGATCAACAAGCTGTTCCACTTCTTGTCGGAATGGGCTTGGATGAGTTCTCTATGTCAGCAACATCTGTACTTCGTACGCGTAGCTTGATGAAGAAATTGGATACAGCTAAGATGGAAGAGTACGCAAACCGTGCCCTTACAGAATGCTCAACAATGGAAGAAGTCCTTGAACTTCAAAAAGAATACGTTAATTTTGATTAATCGAAAAGTCCTTGCAACTCAGTTGCAGGGGCTTTTTTAAAGAATTTTCAAGAAAATCTTTTTTATATAAAGTCCATTCTAGAGAAAGTAGCGGTGAAGAATAAAAAAATACTTAACTGGTTCATAAAATTCTTGACAAGTTGCAAATTTAGGAGTAAACTATTAACCAGTTAATTAATAGAGAGGAGTTTCTGCAATTTAGAAATGAATTGCAAATAGAAATATCAAAAAAGAAAGTGAGTTTCAATGAAAATTAATAAAAAATACCTTGCTGGTTCTGCGGCAGCTTTAATTTTAAGTGTCTGTTCTTACGAGTTGGGACTGTATCAAGCTAGAACAGTCAAAGAAAATAATCGTGTTTCCTATATAGATGGAAAACAGGCGGCACAAAAAACGGAGAATTTGACTCCTGATGAGGTCAGCAAAAAAGAAGGCATTAACGCGGAGCAAATCGTCATCAAGATAACAGACCAAGGCTATGTCACTTCGCATGGCGACCACTATCATTATTACAATGGGAAGGTCCCTTATGATGCCATCATCAGTGAAGAGTTGCTGATGAAGGATCCAAACTACCAGCTCAAGGACGAGGATATTGTCAGTGAAATCAAGGGCGGTTATGTTATCAAGGTAGATGGAAAATACTATGTTTACCTTAAGGATGCAACCCATGCGGATAATGTCCGTACAAAAGAAGAAATCAATCGGCAAAAACAAGAACATAGTCAGCATCGTGAAAGAGGAACTTCAGCAAACGATGGTGCTGTAGCCTTGGCACGTTCACAGGGACGCTACACCACAGATGATGGTTATATCTTTAATGCTTCTGATATCATTGAAGATACTGGTGATGCTTATATCGTTCCTCATGGTGACCATTTCCATTACATTCCTAAGAATGAGTTATCAGCCAGCGAATTGGCTGCTGCAGAAGCCTTCCTATCTGGTAGAAGTGGCCAATCAAAGGCGCCTACTTATCGCCGTACCAATAACAACAGTGCTAGCAGCGATGTAGATAGATGGAGCCCATCCTATAATAACCAAGGCAGTGGCTATACGAACACGAACACATCTAACAACAGTAGTGACGATAGTCAAGCAAGTCAAAGTGATGAGGATATTGATAGCCTTCTGAAACAACTTTACGCCTTGCCGCTCAGCCAACGACACGTAGAATCTGATGGCCTTGTCTTCGACCCAGCACAGATTACAAGTCGAACAGCTAGAGGAGTTGCTGTGCCTCATGGGAACCATTACCATTTCATCCCTTATACACAGATGTCTGAATTGGAAGAACGAATCGCTCGTATTATTCCTCTACAGTACAGTTCGAGCCATAGGGTGCCGGATTCAAGACCAGAACAACCAAGTCCACAACCGACTCCGGAACCTAGTCCAAGCCCACAACCTGCACCAACTCCTCAACCAACTCCAAGCAATCCAATTGATGAAAAATTGGTTAAACAGGTGATTCGAAAAGTAGCTGATGGCTATGTATTTGAGGAGAATGGAATCTCTCGTTATATTCCTGCCAAGGAACTTTCAGCAGAAACTGCAGCAGCCATTGATAGTAAACTAGCCAAGCAAGAAAGTTTGTCTCATAAACTCGGAGCTAAGAAAACCAACCTCCCATCTGGTGATCGAGGATTTTACAATAAGGCTTATGATTTACTAGCAAGAATTCATCAGGACTTACTTGCTAATAAAGGTCGTAAAGTTGATTTTGACGCTTTGGATAAACTGTTGGAACGTTTAAATGATGAAAGCAGTGATAAAGTTAAGTTGGTCGAAGATGTACTTGCATTTCTCGCACCGATTCGTCATCCAGAACGTTTAGGAAAACCAAATGCGCAAATTGCCTACACTGATGATGAGATTCAGGTAGCCAAGTTGGCAGGCAAGTATACAACAGAAGATGGCTATATCTTTGATCCCCGTGATATCACCAGTGATGAGGGGGATGCCTATGTAACTCCACATATGACCCATAGTCATTGGATTAAGAAAGATAGTTTGTCTGAAGCCGAAAGAGTGGCAGCCCAGGCTTATGCTAAAGAGAAAGGTTTAACACCTCCTTCGACAGGAAATACAGAGACTAAAGGAGCAGAAGCTATCTACAACCGCGTGAAAGCAGCTAAGAAGGTGCCTCTTGATCGTATGCCTTACAATCTCCAACATACCGTGGAAGTTAAAAACGGTAGTTTAATCATTCCTCATTATGATCATTACCATAACATCAAATTTGAGTGGTTTGACGAAGGACTTTATGAGGCACCTAAGGGGTATAGTCTAGAAGATCTCTTTGCGACTGTGAAGTACTATGTCGAACATCCAAACGAACGTCCGCATTCAGATAGTGGTTGGGGAAATGCAAGTGACCATGTTCAAAGAAACCAAAATGGTCAAGCTGATAACAATCATACGGATAAACCATCAGTAGAGAAACCTCGGGCAGACAAACCTGAGGAAGAAAAGCCGCGCGAAGAGAAGCCTCAAAGTGAGAAACCAGAATCTCCAAAACCAACTGAGGAGCCGGAAGAAGAATTACCAGAGGAACCAGAAGAACCTCAGGTCGAGACTGAAAAGGTTGAAGCGAAGTTGAGAGAGGCTGAAGAGCTACTTGCAAAGATCCAAGACCCCATTATCAAGTCCAATGCCAAAGAAACTCTCACTGGCTTAAAAAATAACCTGCTATTTGGTGCTCAGGATAACAATACCATTATGGCTGAAGCTGAAAAGTTGTTGGCTTTATTAAAGGAGAGCAAGTAAAGGTAGAAGCATTTTCTAGATCCTAAAAACAGGATAGGAGAACTAGAAAAGTTAAAATCGAAAATGAGAATAGAATGTAAGTTCTAGTTCTCATTTTTTTCATGAAAATGTGAAAAATATCTTGACATATAGTGTAAATAAAGATAAACTATTTACTAGTTAATTAAATGGTTAAATACTAGTTAAGGAGTAATGATGAAAAAAAGAACAATTCTACTATTAATGGCAAGTCTGTTGATTCTTGTCTTAGGAGCATGTAGCCAAAAAGAAAAACAAGAATCAAAAGGGATGAAGATTGTCACAAGTTTTTACCCAATCTATGCCATGGTCAAAGAGGTATCAGGTGACTTGAATGATGTACGGATGATTCAGTCAAGTAGTGGGATTCACTCCTTTGAACCATCAGCAAATGACATTGCTGCCATTTATGATGCGGATGTCTTTGTCTATCACTCTCATACGCTCGAATCTTGGGCTGGAAGTCTAGATCCTAACTTGAAAAATTCAAAAGTTAAGGTTTTAGAAGCTTCTGAAGGGATGACGTTGGAGCGTGTACCGGGTTTGGAAGATGTAGAAGCTGGTGACGGGATTGATGAAAAAACGCTCTATGACCCTCACACTTGGTTAGATCCTGAAAAAGCAGGCGAAGAGGCGCAGATTATTGCGGATAAACTTTCGGAGATTGACAGTGCTAATAAGGAGACGTATCAAAAGAATGCTAAAAACTTTATCGCTAAAGCCCAAGAATTGACTAAGAAGTACCAGCCTATTTTTGAAAAAGCGAGTCAAAAGACCTTTGTTACACAACACACAGCCTTTTCTTATCTCGCTAAACGCTTTGGTTTGAAACAACTTGGTATAGCAGGGATTTCACCTGAACAAGAGCCAAGTCCGAGACAACTAACAGAAATTCAAGAATTCGTTAAGACTTATAAGGTTAAAACCATCTTTACTGAGAGCAATGCTTCTTCTAAAGTCGCTGAGACTTTGGTCAAATCAACAGGAGTTAGCCTAAAGACCCTCAATCCTTTAGAAGCAGATCCTGAAAATGACAAAACTTACTTAGAAAATCTAGAAGAAAACATGAATGTTCTTGCAGAAGAATTAAAATGAGGAGATGATGAAAATGAAGAAGAAATACCTTGCAGCAGGATCGGCTCTTGTCCTTTCCCTAAGCCTTTGCATCTATGCATTGAACCAACACCAGGTAGAAGGAAACAAAGATAAAAATCGTGTGTCTTATGTCGATGGGAAGCAAGACTCTCAAAAAACAGAGACCCAGACACCAGACCAAGTTAGCAAAAAAGAAGACATTCAGGCTGAACAAATTGTCGTGAAAATCACAGACCAAGGTTATGTGACTTCACATGGTGATCATTTCCATTATTACAATGGTAAAGTTCCTTTTGACGCGATTTTCAGCGAAGAACTGTTGATGAAAGATGCCAATTATCAACTGAAAGATGCTGATATTGTCAATGAAATCAAAGGTGGCTACATTATCAAGGTTGATGGTAAGTATTATGTCTACCTTAAAGATGCGGCTCATGCTGATAATATTCGTACGAAGGACGAAATTGAACGCCAAAAACAAGGTCATACTCACGATGCACCAACTTCTAACAGTGCAGTGACACTTGCGCGATCACAAGGCCGTTATACTACCGACGATGGCTACATCTTTAATCCATCTGATATTATAGAGGATACTGGTGATGCTTATATCGTTCCTCATGGTGGACATTACCACTACATTCCAAAGAGTTCCTTGTCTGCTAGCGAATTAGCTGCTGCTCAAGCTTACCTTTCTGGAACTAGAAAACAACCGACTGTGACGGACTATCGTCCTAGTCCAAACGCAACTGGTCAAACTACCAACCCAAGTCAACAGGCTGAAACACCAAGTAATCAAGCTGAGAGTCTTCAAAGTCTATTGCAGCAACTCTATGCTCTTCCAAGTAGTCAACGTTATGCTGAATCAGATGGCTTGATTTTTGACCCTGCTAAGATTTCGAGCAGAACACCAAGTGGCGTAGCGATTCCACACGGAAATCACTATCATTTCATCCCATATACAAAACTTTCTGCCTTGGAAGAAAAGATTGCACGTATGATTCCTTTATCTAGCGACAGTGGGAAGCCAACACCTTTGGAAAATCCAAGCAAACCAGCAGAACATCCAGCTCAACCAGATCATCATCATGACCAAGACGGTGACCATGGAAGTCAGGATACCAACCATGAAGACCATGACCATGATGGAGAGGAGCATGACCACCACCACGGTGAAGAACATGATCATGGTTTTGCAGCTGACCGTGTTATTAGTGAAGATGAGCAAGGTTTTGTAGTTTCTCATGGAGATCACGCTCATTATTTCTTTAAGAAGGACTTGACTGCAGCCCAAATCAAAGCTGCCCAAGATCACTTGAAAGAAAATCATCAGTCTCAGCACGTTCAACCACTTGCAAAGACTGTGGAAAGTTTCTCAAGAGATGCTAGCGATGAAGAAAAAATCAAGTATATCTCACAGACCTACGGGGTTCCGCTCGAAGCGATTCGTATTTCAAACGGCTTCTTTGTCTTTGGAAATCCGGATCAAGCCTATGATCCAACCCATATCCATCCTTATGCTGTTCGAAAAGAACATGTTCGTATTCCTCTCCAAACTGGAAATCCAGAACTGGATTTCCTAAATGAACTTTATACGACTGCCCTACGTGATGGGGTGTCTCCTTATAGTTTGCAAGTAGAGAATGGTAGCTTTGTGATTCCTCACGGTGATCACAATCACTACATTAAGGTTCAGACAAATGGCTATGAAGTAGCTTTGAAAAATAAGATTCCGGCCCTACAATCGACCTATCAACCTGGAGCATTTGATGAACAAACAGTTCTATCTAAGGTGGATCAACTTTTAGCAGATAGCAGAAGTCTCTACAAAGACCAGCCAATCATGCAGAGACGTGTTGAACTTGCTTTGGGGCAATTCACCGAGAATATGAAAAAACTGGCAACAAACTCAACTGCTGGATATCTAGCAGCCTTGGATCTCTTTGATAAACAGTATATCCATGTGGATCAAAGTGTGGCACCGGTTGAAATTTCACCTTTAGATAAGAAGTACCAAGCCCTAGTAGATAAGATCAATACACTGGATACAGATGCTTATGGTTTGCCTAAGAAGGATCTCTTGCTACATTTGCAGGATGCGAAGTTAGCACAAGATGATACAGAGTTGGATGCGATGGAAGCGAAACTTCAAGCCTTGCAAGATTTCCGCGATCGGACAGGAGTCACAACAGTAGAGTACATCAAGTACTTCTACGAACATGTATCTGATGGCCGACTCAGAGAAGAACTACGTAACCGTGTTGCCAAGTTGACATGGGAACTTTACCAGTCACAATCTTTCCTCAAAGCAACCGACTTGAACAAGCTATTCCCAACTATTTACCAAACTAAGCTAGAAGTAGAAGAAGCTCTCAAAGAAGAACCCGTTTCTACAAAAGTTGGTAAGACTATTCTAGATACGGAAAAAGTAGATAGTCAAACTGCTAAGACAGCCATCTATGAATTCCTAAAAGAACTCTACGGTGATTTTATGCCAGAAGAGCGGGTTAGCCATGTTAAGAAGGAAGAAGTGGATGCTCTCCTAACTAAAGCTGCTCAACTCCTAGCACGTGTCAAAGAAGACGGTGTCAAACAATCCCTAGCTGAAGAAGCAGCCAATATCAAAGCAGCCACAGAAAAAGAAAATGCAGACTTTGACGAAGCTAAAACACAACTTGAGGATCTTTTAAATCGCATTGCAGCGACTATCAAACGAGAAGAAAAAGAAGCAGAACAAGATCCACAAACGGTGATTATCTACCAAAAACTCTATAATATCTTGCTCTCTCTTCACAAGTACTTAGAGGATAACAAAGGATCCGATACTGACTTTGAACGTGTTGATGGCCTATTTGATCAACTTGCAGCCAAAAGCAGTGATAAAGAAGGCCTCCTCACTCTAGCTAAAGAAATCATTAGCTTGAACCAGGAACTCCGTTCAAAAGCAAGTAAAACTGATAGCCAATCTAAGTCTGAGAAAGACAGTGAAACAGCTGCTTCTAAACCAACAGAAAAGCAAGCGCAAAGTGAGTCTGAGACAAGTGCTCAACCAAATGAATAAAAAGAAAGGCGAAGTAGCTGAGCTACCTCGTCTTTTTTAGTCTTTATAAGATACAATGCCAATGATGGTATCCACCGCACGCTCCATAGTTTGAAGGCTGACGTATTCAAAACGTCCATGCATGTTTTCACCACCAGCAAAGATATTTGGAGTTGGAATTCCCATAAAGGAAATCTTAGAGCCATCTGTTCCGCCACGGATTGGTTCGATAATTGGCGTGATACCTAAATCTTCCATAACAGCTTTAGCAATGGTAACGGGTGTCATGTCTTTCTCAATGACTTCCTTCATATTGTAGTACTGGTCAGTGAGAGTGAGTATAACGCGATCATTCCCAAGCTCTTGATTCATCTTATCAGCAATAGACTGCATAGCTGCTTTACGAGCTTCAAAGGAATCCTTTTCAAAATCTCGAATGATGTAGCTTGCACGCGCCTCCTCAACACTACCTGACACATCCATAAGATGATAGAAACCTTGGTAACCATCTGTCAGTTCAGGTCGGTCATTCTCAGGAAGTTGATTATGAAAATCAATCGCTAGCTGAAGGGCATTGACCATTTGACCCTTTGCAGTACCAGGATGAACATTGCGCCCTTGGAAATGAAGCTCAGCAGCAGCTGCTGAGAAAGTCTCGTATTGAAGTTCACCTAGCGGACCACCATCAATAGTATAGGCAAAGTCAACGTCAAAGTCATCTGCATCAAATTTATTGGCACCAACGCCAATTTCTTCATCAGGGCCAAAACCAATACGAATTTCACAATGCTTGATTTCGGGATGAGCAGCCAGATATTCAATAGCAGTCATAATCTCAGCAATCCCTGACTTGTCATCAGCACCCAGCAAGGTCGTGCCATCAGTTGTGATGAGGGTTTGGCCTAGATATTTTTCAAGACTCTTAAAATCAACAGGATCGAGTTTAAATCCAGAATCACCCAAGTCGATAACTCCACCATCGTAATTTTCGATGACTTGTGGATTAACTCCCTCAGCATTAAAATCAGCAGTATCCATGTGGGAGATGAAGCCAATCTTGCGTGTAAGGCTGGGATCATTAGCTGGTAAGGTACCAATAGCAAAACCATTTGGAAGGTAGTAGACGTTTTGCAGACCGACACGTTTCATTTCAGGAATAAGAACATTGGTCGCAAAATCTACCTGACTTTGCGTACTTGGAGTAGTAGTAGAGTGTTCATCAGAACGCGTATTGACCTTAACGTAGGTCAAGAAACGATCTAAAAGGTTCGGATAAGTCATAAAAACTCCTTTAACAATCATAAAATAGAATGCAAACTTCGGAAAAAACCTTACTCAGAAAATTTCATGAATTTTGAAAAAATATAATAATTCAAATTCAATAGACTTTTAAATGAAATTTTGGATATTCTAGAATAAAATATATGCATTGATATTTTATGAGATTTTTTTATTCTTTTTTCATTTTACCATAGAATAGTTTGAAAGACAAAGAAGAATCATACTCTTTTATTAATTAACATAATATAAAATTAATCATATTAATTGACACTGCGTGAACTTTATTGTACAATTATCTTGTAAATGTCCTAGATTGATATAGTAACAATATTAGTACATTCTAGTTAAGGAGAATAAAATGAACATTCGCTTCGATTTTAAGAAAGTTCAAATTATTGCGCGCCGTTTAGTTACACTGTTAGCTATTCTCTTTTTGTGTGCTCCGATAAGCCTGTTAAATGCTGATTCTACTATAGAACCTCAGACAACCCTTCACAAGACAATTACTCCGATATCGGGACAGGATGACAAGTATGAGTTGTCATTGGATATCACGTCCAAACTGGGAACGGAAACCCAAACGGATCCCTTGGATGTTGTTTTAGTAGCAGACCTCTCAGGAAGTATGCAGAATCAGGATGTCCAATCTTTTGATGGACGGACGATCAGTCGGATTGACGCATTGAAAAATACTCTAAAAGGAACAAATGGTCGTAAGGGCTTAATTGATACCATTCTATCCAATTCTAATAACCGTTTATCTATGGTAGGATTTGGTGGGAAAATTGACAATAAAAAGAATGATCAGTATTGGGATGGAAATAAATGGAGACTTTTTAGACCATACTGGCCCTATGAACGGATGACAAAATACTATGATGGCGTTTCACCATGGGATGATGCTAACACGATTTTAGGATGGAGTAACAATGCTCGTGCTGCTAAAACAGCGGTATACAACATGAGTATTGCAGGAGGTAATTCCATTGGTACTGAGTCAGGTATTGGTACCGGGACCAATATTGGGGCTGGATTAACCTTGGCCAACCAGTTAATGGGAAGTGCAAGATCTAATGCTAAGAAAGTCGTTATTTTGCTTTCAGATGGCTTTGCGAATATGGTCTACGATGCCAATGGTTACACTATATATAACTACAATAACGAAGATCCTAATATCGAAACAGCTCCCCAGTGGTTTTGGGATAGATTAAATAATAATCTAAATAGTCTATCATATAGCTTGGCTCCAACACTTGATGGTTTCTATTCGATTAAATTTCGTTATTCAAACAATGTCGACAGTATTACCAGTCTGCAATATTATATGAGGCAACATAATGCCTCCATTCCAAATGAAATATTCTCTGCAAATGATGAAGACCAGTTACAAGACAGTTTCAAAGATATTACTGATAAGATTCTGCCACTGGGAATCCACCACGTGACCATCAAGGATGTTCTTTCTAAGTATGTCCAGCTATTACCAAACGGATCGTCAGAGTTTCGTGTCGTTAAAGAGAAAGATGGTAGCAGTGAAACATTAAGCAACGAGCAAGTAACTTTTGAAACCAAGACAAGTTCAGAAGGTTTAGTGGAGGTTACAGCTAATTTTTCTCCTAATTATTCCTTGGAAGATGGCGCTAGATATGTACTAAAATTTAAAGTTACATCTAGTCAAGATGCTTTGGATGCCATTGCTGGTGATAAAAAACTAGAGGCTGGTGATGCTGAAGGTTCTGATGTCAATAAACTCTACTCCAATAAAGGTGCCAGTGTCACCTATTCCTATGGAATAGGCACCTCTCAAACCAAGACCAAAGAATACTCTGACAACCCAACCTTTAAGCCTTCAGATCCATTAACGGTACCAGTGGAAGTTGAATGGCAAGGTGTGACGGGTGCGAGAACTGTTATTACAGCTGATCAACCGAGTAATGTTGAACTGAAACTGGTTCAAAAGAACAAGAACGGAGGTCCTGATAATCAAGACTATCGAAAGACTAATGTAAATGTTAGAACAAATATCTTTAATGAAACGAGGAACTTTGAAAAAGTTGCCAAAGGATATCAATACGATTTAATTGCACCGGACGTCCCAGCCTTTACCAAAGAAATAAAAAATGTTGGTACAGAAACTAAACCATCCTTCAAGGTAATCTATAAACAATTGCCAAGTCTGACGATTAAGAAAGTGTTGGAAGCTGAAAGTAACTTGAACAAAGAGTTTAGGATTAAGGTAAAACTAACCTCTCCTAATTCTACGCCATTGAATGGAACTTTTGGCGAGATAACTGTTGTGAATGGAGAAGCGGAGATCCGTGTCGAAAAACGAAAACGTTGGAAAGGTATTCTAAGCTATCTTCCTCGAGGAACCCATTACAAGGTTGAAGAAGAAGCGGCATCAACGAATGGTTACCACGTTACATATGAGAATCAAGAGGGCGATCTGAATAAAGACGAGACCACCATTGTCACAAATCACAAGCTTCCAAGTTTATCAGTCACAAAAAAAGTTACAGGTGTATTTGCCAATCTATTAAAATCCTTCAAGATTACCATTAACATCAGGGATGCTCAGAACAGTCCATTGAATGGAACCTATAATGCAACGGTGAATAATAAAAGAATTCCTTTGCAATTTACGAACGGTCGAGCGTCTATAGATCTAAACAAAGATCAAACCATAAAAATTGATGGACTTCCACTCAATAGTCACTACACTATTGAAGAGGAATCAAACTCTTCTCGTGGATATCAGGTATCTTATGAGAATCAAGAAGGCAAACTGGATGGGGATAAGTCCGCGACAGTCACGAATAATAAGAATAGTGTACCTGAAACCGGAGTTGACTTCCTCAGCAGTACACTCGTGTTAGGAATAATCCTTCCTCTAGGAGGTATCTTCTTTACAATCCTACTCGGCTATCTAGTGGTACATAGGAGAAAATAATGCTACTTAAAAAGAAACATAAGAAAACAGTAACACAAGTCAGTCGGGATAAGTCTCCGCCGAGTGTATGGGGAGATATCCTCTACTTAGTCAGTAAGCTTCTGATGGTTGGGTTTGTACTGGCCACCCTTTACTTTTTTGTCTTTGGACTATTGAGATACAATGACGATGGCATGAAGCCAGCCTTAAAAGATGGCGACTTGGTTGTCTACTATAGGTTGGATAAACGTTATTCGATTGGTGACCTGCTCGTCTATAGTTATAAGGGCAAGGAAAGAGTGGCGCGTGTCATAGCAACCGAAGGAAGTACGATCGATATAAACGAAAATGGTCTCATCATCAACGGTTCTCCTCAACAAGAGCAGGATATCTACAAAGAAACGCTGCTCTATAAGGAAGGGGCTACCTTCCCAATGAAAGTCCCAGCAGGACAACTCTTTGTCCTCGGGGACAATCGAACAACGGCTGTAGATAGTCGTGCTTTTGGAACCATTCCTATACAGGATACCCATGGCAAGGTGGTAACAGTCTTAAGGCGACGGGGCTTTTGATGATAATTTATGTAAAAAGAAATTTAAAAATAAAAGGAATAATCATGAAAAAAACATTTTTGAAAAAATTAGTTACTGCAAGCATTGCAGCTGTAACCGCCTTGTCGGTCTTTAGAGGAGTGCCAACATTTGCGGATGATAATGATGTGGCAACTGCCAAAGCAACTGGTGAAACAAGCGCAAAAGTTTCTATTAATAAGGTGTTGAATATTGCGGAAGGAATTACAACACCTGAAGCAACCTTTACTTTTACTTTCACCCCTAAAACTGGTACATCATCAAATGGTGCACCTTATGAAACGATTGATTCTTCTAATGGTCAAATTACAGATAAAAATGTATCATATTCTGGAACAGACGTTTTAGCAACTGGACAAACTAGCATAAAGAAAGAAACCGGCGATATTTTTAGAGAAGTGAACTATACACATGCTGGTGAATATGTCTATACTGTTGCTGAAAAACAAAATGTTGGTTGGAAAGTTATTCAAAAAAATGGTTCACCTATTGATTTTATGACATATGATAATCGCAACTATGAAATGCACGTTATTGTTAAGAACAAAACTACAGGAGGAACATATATTTCTTCTGTGTATTTTAAACAAGTATCCCCAAGTGTGAATGGTAAAGTAAAACCATCTGAAAGTGGAACTACTTACAAATATGATCTTTTCACTAACATCTATCGTAAAAATGCTGGTAAAATTACAGATCCAAATGAACCAAACCCTAATAAACCAAATGTTTCAAAAGTTGACCCAAATGCTAAATCTTTAGTAATTAAAAAAGTTGTATCAGGTGCTACTGCAGATAAATCAAAAGATTTTACTTTCAAGCTTACTTTCACAAAAGCATCTACAGAAACTTCACAATCAATCACTGGTAAAATCGGTGAAACCTCAAAAACATTTGTCTATGGTCAAGAAACGACTATAACACTACGTCACGATCAATCTTTGGTGTTTGACACAATTCCTGCTGGTACTCGTTATAAATTGGTTGAAACTGGATCTCAAGGTTACACAGCTTCAGCTGCATATAAGGAGAACGGAGCATCAAAAAATCAAGCTGGTACAGTTTCTACAAATTTCACTCAAGATAGTATCCTTATTGGTGAAAAACCAAACGATAACACTATCACAAATAGCTTACCAGACGTTACCCCTACTGGTCTCTTGATTGATAACCTTCCTTTCATCTTGATGATTGGTCTTGGTTTGGCTGGATTTGTTGTTTTGTCTAAAAAACGCAGACAAGCTTAAGCAAGTGGTTTGACCGATGAAAATCAAGCGTGAGAAACCAAAAAGGAGTTTGTCTAGGCGTCTGGTCCTTGCTGTAGATGCATTGATGAATCATATCCTGCTCCTCTTGGCAGCCTTAGTCTTTCTCTTTGGTTTCTACGCCCTTTGGGATGCCAATCAGGTTTATTCTCAGGCTTCATCAAGTGAGTATGAGGCTTATAGACCTGTTAGTACCAGTGAGAAGGATGAGCTTGCTAGTTTTTCTGGCTTTCACAAGCTACAGCAAGTCAATCCAGAGGTTCTCGGCTGGATCAATGTCTATGGCACCAATATCGACTACCCCTTAGTCCAAGCCAAAGACAATGAAAAGTACCTGAACAAAGATTCCAAGGGAGAATTTGCAGCTACAGGAGCTATTTTCCTTGAGGCTCGAAATGAATCCAAGTTCGAAGACTTTAATACCATCATCTACGGACACCATGTAGAAAATGGGGTTATGTTTGGAGATGTAGCAAAGTTTTCTGATAAGGAATTTTTTGATCAGCATCGCTACGGTAGTATTTACTATAATGGCGTAGAAAAAGGTCTTGAGATCTTTGAGATGCTTGAGGTGGACGCCTATGACTTTAACATCTACGATCCAGGTATTAATGGAGATGATCGGCGCCAAGAATATATCGATCACTTACTCTCGGTTGCCATCCACAAGCGGGATATTACACTGGGGCCAAATGACCATATCATCCTTCTCAGTACCTGTTTCCTAGACGTAACAAATGGGAGACATATCGTAGTTGCCAAGATTACGGATACAGTTCCAAAGAACACCTTCCATACGAAAAAATCAAAACCATTTCCTTACAGTGTCTTTGATGATTCGTCGCTCGGACGATTTCTCTCATCGATTCCTTTGTGGATATGGTACATCATCTTATTTATCTTGCTCTTGCTATTGATCTTCTTGCTCATCATCCTCTATTTGATCTTGCGTCGTAGAAGAGAAGCAAAGGAAGAAGGAGCAGATACCATTACTGACTAAACTACCAATAAAAGAGAAAGGGACAGCCTCTCTTGCTCTTTTATTTTCAAGGCTAGAAAGGAGAAAGAAGGAAATATGAAAACAAGTACAAGTCACAAAACCATAAAGGTCATTCTATCCCTCTTTCTAGCTTTTTTCTGTCTTTATGCAGCTGATAGAGTTCTTGCGAGTGACTACGATCATTATAATCCCATTGAAAAGGATGCCAGCAGTACGGGCTTTGAAACCTTGCAGCACCTGAACAAGGAAGTCTGTGGTTGGATTAGCCTCGATGGGACCAAGGTAGACTATCCCCTCTTGCAGAGTCAGGACAATGTCAAATACCTTGATCGCAATGCTTTTGGCGATTATACTGTGTCAGGCTCTATATTCCTAGACTATCGTTTTAACCCCAACTTTACCGACTTTAACACCATCATTTATGGTCACTCCATGGCTTCTGGAGCTATGTTTGGGGAGATTCAAAAATTTGCGGATCAAGATTTTTTTGAAAAGCATCGCTATGGTTCTATCTACTACAATGGTCGTGAACGTGGTCTGGAGATATTTGGGATTTTAGAAGTGGATGCCTATGACACGGAGATTTACCGGACTTTGAGTTCCAACGATGAGGAACACCAGGCTTACTATCAATATCTGCTAAGTAAATCCAAGTACAAGCGAGATGTTTCCTTGACCTCAACGGACAAGATTGTTTTGTTAAGCACCTGTTTCCTTAACATTACCAACGGACGGCATATCCTCTTAGCTAAAATAACGGATGCACCACTAAAAGCATCCCAGGATAAAAGTGGGGAAGCAGTAGGAACACGCTATTTTGACCAAGGGCTACCAACGCATTGGATTTATATCCTTGCCTTTCTTCTCTTGATTATTGTTATTTTACTCCTTGTCGTTATCATCCTAATCATAAGACGAGATAGAAAGACAAAAGAACAAAAGAAATAGTAGACGTCGGAAGCGTTTACTATTTTTTTCTTTCATGATAGAATAGATAGTGAAAATAATATCATAAGGATGATAACATGAAAAAAGCAATATTGATGATGACCTTTGGATCTCCAGAGGAGATTAGTTTTGAAGGAGTAGCAGAATTCTTTACAAACATTCGTCGTGGAGTTAGACCCCAAGACCACGAGATCCAGACTCTCTATGACAACTACGTCCTTATCGGTGGGACACCTTTGCAGCGGATTACACGTGATGAGGTCAATTTAGTCAAGGAACGATTAGGGGAGGAGTATGGTATCTACTTTGCCAACAAATTTTCTCGTCCCTTTATTCCAGACGTGATCAGGCAGATGGAAGCTGATGGTGTTGAAGAATGTATCTGCTTGATTTTGGAACCTCATTATTCTTTTTACTCAGTCATGGGGTATGAAAAGTTTCTGGAAAGCCAGCAGATCCGATTTTTAGTAATTAAGGACTGGTATCAACAACAGCCTTTGCTGGACTTCTGGACAGATGAGATTAGCAAAATTTTACGGAACCATGTGGGAGAAGAATCTTTCAAGGTAATCTTTTCGGCACACAGTGTTCCCATTTTTGCCTTGGATTATGGAGATCCTTATATCGACCAGATTTTCGATAATAGCAAGCTCATTGCTGAACAACTCGGCCTAACAGCCGACCAGTATACCAATACTTGGCAGAGCGAAAGTGATATTGGAATCCCTTGGATCAAGCCAGATGTCTTAGAATATTTACGAGAACAAAAGCAACATCCAGAGCATTATATTTTTGTCCCGATTAGTTTTATCAGTGAGCACATTGAAGTCTTGTTCGATAATGATGTGGAATGTTATGAGTTGTGTCAAGAATTAGATGTCACCTACCATCGCCCACCTATGCCCAATACGGATAGCCGTTTAATTGACGCTTTAGTTGCTACTGTAAGAGCCAATGAAGACAAAGAATTTAAAGCTTTTCTCCCAGAAGAAGAAACCTTTGATGAGTTAGCGCCTTCAGCAACTACCAAGGACATTATGGAGGAGACAGACGACCTTCAGATGCCAGAATTTGTCAAAAAGCTCATTGAGAAAAAAGGCCGTGAAAATGTGAAGATGCCTTACTTAATTAAGAAAATGCTCGAAAAAGCTGGGAAGTTACCAAAAGAGTAAAGAAAAAAGGATTTAGCTTTAAGCTAAATCCTTTATCTGTTTTATTTTTTCTCAAGAAGAGCTTTGATTTCTTGAAGAACTTCAAGTTCAGTTGGAGCAGCAGGTGCTTCCTCAACCACTTCCTCTTTCTTACGAAGGTTTTGCGCTTTTTCCATAGCTTTAATAACGAAGAAAAGCACAGTACCTACAACGAGAAAGTTGATAATAGCACTCAAGAATTTACCATATGTAACACCATTCCATGCAAGCTCAGCGATGTTTTGTACTTTCGCAGCTTCCAAAGCTGGGTTCAATAGAAGTGGAGTGATGATGTCATTAACAAATGAAGTAACGATAGCACCAAATGCAGAGGCAATGATGACACCGACAGCGAGGTCAACGACATTACCACGAAGCAAGAATTCTTTAAGATCCTTTAACATTTTCATAAATTCCTTTCCTAATTTTCTAATTTATTATATCCTAAATTGTGACAAAAAGCAACTTGAACGCTCAAAGTGGTCAGTTGTTCCCTTTAAAAATATAGATTTTACTGAAAACATAGTTTAAAATGATGATCAAAATTTGTGCTAGGATAGTTTCAATCGTATTAACCCTATCTATATTAAATTCGACAAACTGGCCAATAATATCAGGAAAGGTTGTAACAAAGATATAAGTTAAAAGGATGTCGAGACCAAGTGTTGAGAGACGAGCTAAGACAAATTTAGCCAGGCGGGTTGGCCAATTCCTTCTCTCTTGTTTAAAGACGATTGTATCATTTGTGAGAAAGGCAAAGAGAATCCCGATAATATTAGCGAGGGCAGTTGCTAGGATTTCCTGGTGGCTGATATGGTAAATAACCAAACGTGATACAATAGAAACCAGAGTAGTAGCACCACCAAAAAATAGGTAGGAGAGGATTTCGTTATCAAAGAAAGCTTTTATTAGTTTTTTCATGATTTTAGTATAGCATAAAACTGGCTAATGTGCTATACTAGTAAGGTTGATAACCTCAACCCTTGGTGCTTAGCTTCTTTCACCAAGCATATTTTACGCGGGAAACCGCTAAAGGAGAAAGCATGAAAAAATTAACTGTTCGCGACATGGCAGACATCGCTATCGTTGCTGCGATCTATGTAGTTTTGACTATTACGCCACCAATCAATGTTCTTAGTTTTGGGGCGTATCAGTTCCGTATTTCAGAAATGCTGAATTTCTTGGCCTTTTACAACCCTAAATACATTTTCGGTGTGACAATTGGATGTATGATTGCTAATTTATTTAGTAGTTTTGGCCTAATAGATGTCTTTGTTGGTGGGGGTTCTACCCTAGTTTTCCTTAGTCTAGGGGTATGGCTCTTTGCAAAATACAGCAAAGATTACCTCTTTAACGGATTGATTCGAAAAGATCATTTCTTCTTTTCAATCCTCTTCTCCATTTCAATGATTACCATTGCAGCTGAACTTCATATCTTGACAGAAGCTCCCTTCTTGTTCACATGGTTCTCTACTGGAATTGGTGAGTTTGCATCACTTATCGTAGGAGCGATTTTGATTGGTAAACTGGGACAGCGAATCGATCTAACAAAATAAGAAGTTTATAAGCTAGATTCTTGCTAAATCTAGCTTTTTTCATTTCAGAAATTTAAAAGAGAGCGCTTGACAAGAACATAGAACTATAGTATACTTTTTAGGTAAGCTGATTTAGCTCAGTTGGCAGAGCGCATCCATGGTAAGGATGAGGTCGCCGGTTCAATCCCGGCAATTAGCATGATAGAAACAAAGTGACCTTGGGAGACCAAGGTTTTTCTTATCTACCTGTATAAATGAAGCAAAGAGTTTTGGTTGTTGACAAAAGTGACTCTATCTAGTAGAATAGTAGATGCGATGAGTCGATAGGTAGTCTTCGGACTACTATTGAGCATAAGGAGGTCATAACGCAGGAGCGGACCTTGATGAGTTGTGTGAACCTGCTCATCACATGAAGATGC
Organism: Streptococcus sp. GMD3S; assembly: GCF_000298695.2. Taxonomy (GTDB): domain Bacteria; phylum Bacillota; class Bacilli; order Lactobacillales; family Streptococcaceae; genus Streptococcus. The sequence goes on from NZ_AJRC02000002.1 coordinate 110,685, forward strand.
CTCTTAGTCCCTAGTCAATGGCTAGGGATTTTTAGTTTTCAGAAAATATAGTCTAAAAATACTTTTCAATTTCTGTAAAAAGTAGTATAATACATCTATTATAGAAATTTTTAGAAAATTCCGAAAGAGGTTATTTATGGGATATACAGTTGCTGTAGTCGGCGCGACAGGTGCTGTCGGAGCTCAGATGATAAAAATGTTGGAAGAATCAACACTTCCAATCGATAAAATTCGTTACCTTGCTTCTGCACGTTCAGCAGGCAAAACTTTGAAATTTAAAGACAAAGATATTACGATTGAAGAAACGACTGAGACAGCTTTTGAGGGTATTGATATTGCACTCTTCTCAGCAGGTGGTTCGACATCAGCTAAGTATGCACCATACGCAGTTCAAGCTGGAGCGGTAGTAGTAGATAACACATCTTATTTCCGTCAAAATCCAGATGTTCCTTTGGTTGTTCCAGAGGTCAATGCTCATGCACTTGATGCCCACAACGGAATCATTGCCTGCCCTAACTGTTCAACAATCCAAATGATGGTGGCTCTTGAGCCTGTTCGTCAAAAATGGGGCTTGGACCGTATCATCGTTTCAACTTACCAAGCAGTCTCTGGTGCTGGTATGGGAGCGATTCTTGAAACACAACGTGAACTTCGTGAAGTCTTGAACGATGGTGTGAATCCTCGTGATTTGCATGCAGAAATCTTGCCTTCAGGTGGTGATAAGAAACACTATCCTATCGCCTTTAACGCTCTTCCACAAATCGATGTCTTTACTGACAATGATTACACTTACGAAGAGATGAAGATGACTAAGGAAACAAAGAAAATCATGGAAGATGACAGCATCGCAGTGTCTGCAACATGTGTGCGTATTCCCGTCTTGTCAGCTCACTCTGAGTCTGTTTATATCGAAACAAAAGAAGTGGCTCCAATTGAAGAAGTAAAAGCAGCCATCACAGCCTTTCCAGGTGCTGTTCTTGAGGATGACGTAGCACATCAAATCTATCCGCAAGCCATCAACGCTGTTGGTTCACGTGATACCTTCGTAGGTCGTATCCGTAAAGACTTGGATGCTGAAAAAGGAATCCATATGTGGGTTGTTTCAGATAACCTTCTCAAAGGTGCTGCTTGGAACTCAGTTCAGATTGCAGAAACGCTTCACGAACGTGGATTGGTTCGTCCAACAGCTGAGTTGAAATTTGAATTAAAATAGTCATATCGTTTAGGAGTTCAGATGAACTCCTTCTTTGAAATAGAGAGGTGTTTCTCATGTCTTATCAAGATTTAAAAGAGTGTAAAATCATCACAGCCTTTATTACCCCTTTTCATGAGGATGGTTCCATCAACTTTGATGCCATTCCAGCCTTGATTGAGCATTTATTGGCCCATCACACAGACGGCATTCTTCTAGCTGGAACGACTGCTGAGAGTCCGACCTTGACCCACGATGAGGAGTTGGAACTCTTTGCGGCTGTACAAAAGATTGTTAATGGACGTGTTCCTTTGATTGCGGGTGTAGGTACCAATGATACGCGTGACTCGATCGAGTTTGTCAAAGAAGTAGCAGACTTTGGTGGTTTTGCTGCTGGGCTTGCGATTGTACCATACTACAACAAACCTTCTCAAGAAGGCATGTACCAGCACTTTAAAGCTATTGCAGATGCATCAGATTTACCTATTATCATTTATAACATTCCAGGGCGTGTGGTTGTCGAATTGACTCCAGAAACCATGCTTCGCTTGGCTGACCATCCTAATATCATCGGTGTTAAAGAATGTACCAGCTTGGCAAATATGGCTTACTTGATTGAGCACAAGCCAAAAGAGTTCTTGGTCTATACTGGTGAGGATGGAGATGCTTTCCATGCCATGAACCTTGGTGCGGATGGGGTTATTTCTGTTGCCTCCCATACAAATGGAGATGAAATGTACGAAATGTTTACTGCCATTGCAGAGAGCGATATGAAGAAAGCCGCAGCTATTCAGCGTCAGTTCATTCCTAAGGTCAACGCCCTCTTCTCTTATCCAAGTCCTGCTCCAGTTAAGGCAGTCCTTAACTATATGGGATTTGAAGCTGGACCAACTCGTCTGCCTCTAGTTCCAGCACCAGAAGAAGATGCCAAACGCATTATCAAGGTTGTTGTAGATGGTGACTACGAAGCAACTAAGGCAACCGTAACAGGTGTCCTTAGACCAGATTACTAATAAAGACAATAAAATCCATGACCAAATGAACGATCATGGATTTTTTTTATTTTCCTAAACAGAATTGGCTAAAGAGTTGGGTGATGAGTTCATCAGGTGCGGCATCTCCAGTGATTTCTCCGAGAATTTCCCAAGTACGAGTCAAGTCAACTTGAAGCAAATCAACTGGCATACCCAGTTCAAGACCTTCATTAACTGCTTGCAAGCTTTCAACAGCCTTCTCAATCAAGGAAATATGACGGGCGTTAGATAGATAAGTAGCATCTTGCTCAACCAAACCAGCATTTTCAAAGAAGAGGTCGTTAATACGCTCTTCGATTTTATCAATGTTTTGATTTTTAAGAACTGAAATACGGATGAGATCTTCAGGGAGTTCTGAAGTTTCAATCGCTTCAGGAAGATCCGTTTTATTAAGTAGAATAATGCGGTTGGTATCTTGACTGATGTCTAAAAGTTGTCTGTCTTGTGCTGTTAGTGGTTCGCTGGCATTTAGTACTAGTAGTACCAAGTCAGCTTCCTTGAGGGCTTTTTTCGAACGTTCAACACCGATTTGTTCCACGATATCATCTGTTTCACGAATACCTGCAGTATCAATCAATTTGAGAGGAACCCCGTTAATGTTGACGTATTCTTCGATAACATCTCGTGTCGTACCAGCGATGTCTGTTACGATGGCCTTATCTTCACGCAGGAGATTGTTGAGAAGACTGGATTTCCCAACGTTGGGACGGCCGATAATGGCAGTTGAAATTCCCTCACGAAGGATTTTACCACGACGAGCTGTTCTAAGGAGATTGGTTAGCAATTGCTCAAACTCCATAGTCTTCTCGCGGACAACAGCAGTAGTAGCTTCCTCAACATCATCATACTCAGGATAGTCAATATTGACCTCAACTTGGGCAAGTGTATTGAGGATTTCTTGGCGAGTATTATTAATGAGGTCAGAAAGAGAACCGTCCAATTGTTTGACTGCAATATTCATGGCCTTGTCTGTCTTGGCACGGATGATGTCCATCACTGCCTCGGCCTGTGTCAAGTCCACACGACCGTTTAGAAAGGCGCGTTTGGTAAATTCACCAGGTTCTGCCAACCGAGCTCCTTCACGGATAGCTAGTTGGAGAATCTCATTGGTCACCGCAATCCCACCGTGAGTGTTAATCTCGATAATATCCTCACGAGTGAAGGTCTTTGGAGACTTCATAGCTCCAACCATAACTTCGTCCATGACCTTCCCTGTCTGCGGGTCAATAATGTGACCGTAGTTGAGGGTATGGCTTGCAACCTTGCTCAAGTCTTTTCCTTTAAAAATCTTTTGCGCAATGGCAAAGCTATCTGTTCCGCTCAGGCGGACAATACCAATGGCTCCTTCACCTAGTGGAGTAGAGATAGCAGCGATGGTATCAAATTCACGTGTAATCATACTAATTCCTTTTGTATTTCTTTTCTTAGGATAGGTATCCAAGCATCTCTTCAAATTGTAACAAAATTAGACTATTTCTTCAATGGATGCTACTTGGAGATTGAAAAAGCCTAAGCAATTCTGCTTAAGCTGGATTATTTGGTGCGCATTTCCCCTTGAGGGAAGTAGGTTCCTTCTGGCATGTCGTTGATGATGACATGAACGGCTGATTGAGGGGCTCCAGTGTTGCGGACAACAGCTTCCGTTACTTCCTTAGCAAGAGCTTTCTTTTGCTCGAGCGTTCGACCTTCAAATAAATCGATGCGTACAAATGGCATAGTAGCTTCCTCCACTAGTTTTTGATTTCTTCTATTTTACCACATTTTGCCGTTTAAAGCTTCAGAAAATTATGATATACTAGAATGTAGCAAAAATTTAGAAATGGACGTGAAATAGAAGCATGGCACAGTTGTATTATCGTTATGGTACCATGAACTCTGGTAAGACGATTGAGATTCTCAAGGTGGCCTATAACTACGAGGAGCAAGGAAAGGGAGTTGTGATTATGACTTCGGCTCTGGATACACGTGACGGTGTTGGCTATGTGTCGAGTCGAATCGGCATGAAACGCCCAGCCATTGCGATTGAGGAAACGACAGATATCTTCGGCTATATCCGAGACTTACCTGAAAAACCTTACTGTGTGCTAGTCGATGAGGCTCAGTTTCTCAAGCGTCACCATGTTTACGACCTAGCTCGTGTTGTGGACGAGCTAGACATACCTGTCATGGCTTTTGGTTTGAAGAATGACTTTCGCAATGAATTGTTCGAAGGTTCAAAATACCTCTTGCTCTTAGCAGACAAGATTGAAGAAATCAAGACCATCTGTCAGTATTGTAAGAAAAAGGCGACCATGGTGTTGCGCACGCACGATGGTGTACCAGTCTATGATGGAGAACAAATTCAGATCGGTGGAAATGAAACCTATATCTCAGTCTGCCGTAAACATTATTTTGCCCCTGAAATCAATAAGGAGAATGAAGAAAAATGAACATCTATGATCAACTACAAGCTGTAGAAGACCGTTATGAAGAATTAGGAGAATTGCTGAGTGACCCAGATGTGGTGTCTGATACCAAGCGTTTCATGGAGCTTTCGAAAGAAGAGGCTTCTACTCGTGATACAGTAACAGCCTACCGTGAGTACAAACAAGTCCTTCAAAACATCGTTGATGCCGAAGAGATGATTAAGGAGTCAGGCGGAGATGCGGACTTGGAAGAAATGGCCAAGCAAGAATTAAAAGATGCCAAGGCTGAAAAAGAAGAATACGAAGAAAAATTGAAAATCTTGCTCCTTCCAAAGGATCCAAACGATGACAAGAACATCATCCTTGAAATTCGTGGAGCGGCTGGTGGTGACGAAGCGGCACTTTTCGCCGGAGATTTGCTAACTATGTACCAAAAGTATGCGGAAGCCCAAGGCTGGCGCTTTGAAGTCATGGAAGCTTCTATGAATGGTGTCGGTGGTTTCAAGGAAGTGGTTGCTATGGTTTCTGGTCAATCTGTATATTCTAAGCTTAAGTACGAATCAGGTGCCCACCGTGTGCAACGTGTCCCTGTGACAGAAAGCCAAGGTCGTGTCCACACTTCAACTGCGACAGTTCTTGTTATGCCTGAAGTCGAAGAAGTAGAATACGATATTGATCCAAAAGACCTTCGTGTTGATATCTACCACGCATCTGGTGCTGGTGGTCAGAACGTCAATAAGGTTGCGACTGCCGTGCGTATCGTTCACTTGCCAACCAATATCAAGGTTGAGATGCAGGAAGAACGTACCCAGCAGAAAAACCGTGAGAAGGCCATGAAAATCATCCGTGCGCGTGTTGCTGACCACTTTGCACAAATTGCCCAGGATGAACAAGACGCTGAACGTAAGTCTACTATCGGTACTGGTGACCGTTCAGAACGTATTCGTACATATAACTTCCCACAAAACCGTGTCACAGACCACCGTATTGGCTTGACTCTCCAAAAACTAGATACCATCTTGTCTGGTAAATTGGATGAAGTTGTGGATGCCTTGGTTCTTTATGACCAAACACAAAAATTAGAAGAATTAAACAAATAATGAAATTAGCTCAATTATTTTCAGATTTTGAAGAAGAGTTGGTTAGACAAGGAGAGGAAGCTGAAAGCCTCTCTTTTGTCTATCGTAGCCTAAAAAATCTCTCTTTTACGGACTTTGTCTTTGCTCTTCAGCAGGAAGTGACAAAAGAGGAAGAAAATTTTGTAGAAGAAATTTACCAGCAGTTAGCGTCCCATAAACCAGCACAGTATATCATCGGACAGGCAGATTTCTTTGGAATGCAGTTAAAAGTGGATGAGCGAGTTTTGATTCCTCGGCCAGAGACAGAAGAGTTGGTGGATCTCATCCTCACAGAAAATCCTGAGGAAAGTCTTAAGATTCTAGATATCGGGACTGGAAGTGGTGCCATAGCCCTTGCATTAGCTAAAAACAGACCAGATTGGTCAGTGACAGCAGCAGATATTTCACAAGATGCCTTAGAGCTTGCATCAGAGAATACTAGAAATCAAAATCTTAATATATTTTTTAAAAAATCTGATTGTTTTGCAGAAATTTCTGAAAAATATGATATAATTGTATCCAATCCACCCTATATCTCTCGTGAAGATGAGTCAGAGGTCGGTTTGAATGTTTTGCATTCAGAGCCTCATCTAGCTCTCTTTGCAGATGAGGATGGTCTAGCTATTTACCGCAGAATTGCGCAAGATGCAAAAGACTATCTCAAAGATGGTGGTAAGATTTACCTTGAAATTGGATACAAGCAAGGTCAAAGTGTTCCTGCGCTTTTTAGGAAATATCTTCCTGAAAAACGGGTACGAACACTCAAGGACCAATTTGGTCAAGATAGGATGGTTGTAGTTGATGATGGACAGGATTAGACAAGAGTTGGAAAAAGGCGGAGCTGTTGTTTTGCCTACAGAGACAGTTTATGGTCTCTTTGCTAAGGCCTTAGACGAGAAAGCTGTCGACCATGTTTACCAACTAAAATGTCGTCCTAGAGATAAGGCACTCAATCTTAATGTCGCTTCTCTAGAGGACATCTTGCACTTTTCAAAGAACCAGCCAACTTATCTACAAAAACTTGTAGAGACCTTTTTACCGGGTCCCTTGACCATTATCCTCGAAGCTAATGACCGAGTTCCCTATTGGGTCAACTCTGGTCTTGCAACTGTCGGATTTCGGATGCCGAGTCACCCCATTACACTTGATTTGATTCGAGAGACAGGTCCCTTGATTGGGCCGTCTGCCAATATCTCGGGTCAGGCGAGTGGAGTGACCTTTGCTCAAATTCTAGAGGATTTTGACCAAGAGGTTCTGGGTTTGGAGGATGATGCTTTTCTAACTGGACAGGATTCGACGATTCTGGATTTGTCTGGAGACAAGGTGAAAATCTTACGCCAAGGGGCGATTAAGCGAGAAGATATTCTTGCACAGTTGCCAGAGATTTCTTTTGAGGAGGAATGAGATGCTAAGAGATTTGCAAGAAACAGATGTGAATGCTATATGTGAGATTAACCAAGAGGCTTTGGGCTATTCTTTTAGTCCAGAGGACACAGCTAGTCAACTAGCTAGACTGTCTCAGGATTCTCATCATTTCCTACTTGGCTATGAGGATGAGGTCAGCCATGTCCTACTTGGATATGTCCATGCTGAAGTTTATGAATCCCTCTATTCCAAAGCAGGATTTAATATTTTAGGCTTAGCGGTTTCACCTCAAGCACAAGGGCAAGGTATCGGTAAAAGCTTACTGCAAGGGTTGGATCAAGAAGCAAAAAGACGGGGTTATGGGTTTATCCGCTTAAACTCTGCTGATCATCGTCTGGGAGCTCATGCATTTTATGAAAAAGTTGGTTATACTTGTGATAAAGTGCAGAAACGGTTTATTCGCATCTTTTAGTATATTTTCTTAAACTAAAGGACCAGTCACACTATAAAGGAGAAGACCTATGATTTTTGATAAAGACGATTTTAAAGCATACGATGCTGATCTCTGGAATGCTATTGCCAAAGAAGAAGAACGCCAACAAAACAATATCGAGTTGATTGCTTCGGAAAACGTTGTTTCCAAGGCTGTTATGGCAGCTCAAGGGTCTATCTTGACAAACAAATATGCCGAGGGTTACCCAGGACGCCGTTATTATGGTGGAACTGATGTAGTAGACGTGGTAGAAACTTTAGCTATTGAACGTGCAAAAGAAATTTTCGGTGCTAAATTCGCCAATGTCCAACCTCACTCAGGAAGCCAAGCCAACTGTGCGGCTTACATGGCCTTGATTGAGCCAGGTGATACCGTTATGGGGATGGATTTGGCAGCAGGTGGACACTTGACCCACGGAGCTCCAGTTAGCTTCTCTGGTCAAACCTACAACTTTGTTTCTTATAGTGTGGATCCTGAAACAGAACTCTTGGACTTTGATGCTATCTTGAAACAAGCCCAAGAAGTAAAACCAAAACTAATCGTAGCGGGTGCTTCAGCCTATTCTCAAATTATTGACTTCTCAAAATTCCGTGAAATCGCAGATGCTGTTGGTGCTAAGCTCATGGTCGATATGGCCCATATCGCTGGTTTGGTTGCAGCTGGTCTTCACCCAAGCCCAGTGCCATACGCTCATATCACTACAACAACGACCCACAAAACTCTTCGTGGACCGCGTGGTGGTTTGATTTTGACAAATGATGAGGACCTAGCTAAGAAAATCAACTCAGCTATTTTCCCTGGTATTCAGGGTGGTCCTTTGGAGCATGTTGTGGCGGCTAAGGCGGTTTCCTTCAAAGAAGTTTTGGACCCAGCCTTTAAGGAATATGCTGCTAATGTCATCAAAAACAGCAAGGCTATGGTTGAAGTCTTCTTGCAAGACCCTGATTTCCGTATCATCTCAGGTGGTACTGAAAATCACCTCTTCCTAGTGGATGTGACTAAGGTTGTAGAAAACGGAAAAGTTGCTCAAAACTTGCTGGATGAAGTTAATATTACCCTAAATAAAAACTCAATTCCATACGAAACCTTGTCACCATTCAAAACAAGTGGGATTCGTATCGGAGCAGCAGCCATCACTGCACGTGGATTTGGTGAAGAAGAAAGCCGTAAAGTGGCTGAACTTATCATTAAAACTCTTAAAAATGCAGAAAATGAGGCTGTCTTAGAAGAAGTGAGAAGTGAAGTCAAAGCATTAACAAATGCCTTCCCACTATACGAGGACTAATACTTTTATGGACATTTATATTAAGAAAGCTATTATCCATCAGTTCAGCCCAGACGATACTGAGTTGTTTCTAGCGGATAAGTTTCTCAATATCACTCCAAAAATCGAGGAATACCTACGCAAAAAAATCGAACGCGTGTATTCAGATGAAGCTAAGACTGGGATTTTCGAAGAAGAAAATCCCTTCTTCAATCACATCACGGACGATTTATTGGAGACATCAGTAACACTGGCTAATCTCTGGAAAGAGGAGTTTAGCATTTCTGAAAATCTCAAGACCAATGACTTGGTTTTTGTTCAGTTTTCTAAAGAAGGCGTTGAACATTTTGCTTTCTTGCGAATTGCTCTACGTGAGACCTTGACCCACCTTGGTGGAGAAGTTGATAACCCAATCAAGCTAACTCAGAATAACCTTCCTGGATTTGGAACAGGGGCTGATGAGGCTTTGGTGGTCAATCTTCAAAGTCGCAAGTACCATCTCATCGAAAAACGAATCAAGTACAATGGGACTTTCTTGAATTATTTTTCAGACAATCTCCTAGCTGTTGCACCTAAGATTTCGCCAAAAAAATCCATCAAGGAACTGGAAAAAACGGCCCAGAGAATTGCAGAGTCCTTTAGCACAGATGATTTTCAATTCCAAGCCAAGGTCAAATCAGCGATTTTCAACAATCTTGAAGAAAACAATGAGTTGTCTCCTGAGAAATTGGCTAACGACCTTTTTGATAACAATCTGACAGCTCGTTTGAGCTTTATCGACCAAGTCAAGGAAGCTGTACCAGAACCAGTCCAGTTTGATGAAATTGATGCCAGTCGCCAATTAAAGAAATTTGAAAACCAAAAACTTTCCTTGTCAAATGGAATCGAGCTCATCGTTCCCAATAACGTCTATCAAGATGCGGAATCGGTTGAGTTTATCCAAAATGATAATGGAACCTATTCTATCTTAATCAAAAATATCGAGGATATTCAAAGTAAATAATGTTTAAATTTATAAGAAGAGTGCTTGTGCTAGCAGTCTTCCTTTTCGCAGGATACAAAGCTTATCATATCCATCAGGATGTTAAACAAGTCATGACCTACCAACCCATGGTTCGAGAAATCTTGAGCGAAAGAGATACTCCAGCCAATGAAGAGTTAGTTCTCGCCATGATTTATACTGAAACGAAGGGAAAAGAGCGGGATGTCATGCAGTCTAGTGAGTCTGCTAGTGGCGCTACCAATACTATCAAAGACGATGCTTCTAGTATTCGCCAAGGGGTTCAGACTCTAACCGATAACCTCTATTTGGCACAGAGCAAAGGAGTAGATGTCTGGACCGCCGTTCAAGCCTATAATTTTGGACCTGCCTATATCGACTTTATTGCTCAGAATGGTAAGGAAAATACTTTGGCCCTAGCCAAACGTTACTCCCGAGAAACGGTCGCTCCAATTCTTGGTAATACTACAGGGAAGACCTACACCTATATTAACCCTATTTCTATCTTTCACGGTGCCGAACTCTATGAAAATGGTGGAAATTATTACTACTCGAGACAGGTTCGCTTTAATCTCTATATTATGAAATTCTTTAATTTCTTCTAAACATCTGGTTTGACCAGGTGTTTTTCACTATAAGCTTTTTTTAAGATTGTTTTATTACCCTAGAAAGGTAAAGGAGGGAATACCCCATGAGAAAGAAATTCTTTCTAACAAGTGCTGCAATATTGTGGGCCGCAACAGCTATGACGAGCGTCCACGCAGCAACTGATGTTCAAAAAGTAATCGATGAAACCTATGTACAACCTGAATATGTTCTAGGTTCTTCTCTATCTGAAGACCAGAAAAATCAAACTCTTAGCAAACTTGGCTATGACGCATCAAAAGACACCAAAGATATCAAAACTATGACACCTGATATCTATTCGAAAATTATGAATGTTGCTAATGATGCTAGCCTACAGCTCTATTCGTCAGCTAAGATTCAAAAGCTGGGGGATAAGTCGCCTCTAGAAGTCAAGATTGAAACGCCTGAAAATATCACCAAGGTGACGCAGGATATGTACCGTAACGCTGCAGTGACACTGGGAGTGGAGCATGCCAAAATCACAGTTGCAGCACCTATTCCAGTTACAGGAGAGAGCGCCCTAGCAGGGATTTACTACTCGTTAGAGGCCAATGGTGCTAAAGTACCGCAAGCCAATAAAGACTTGGCCCAAGAGGAGCTAAAAGCCTTATCCGATATCAATGCTGAAAACAAGGACAAGTCAGGCTACGATGCCAATAAACTCAATGTCGCTTTGGCAGATATCAAGGCAGGAATCGCAAAGGCAAAAGAAGCAAAAGGCAATCTGACAGAAGAAGATGTTCGCAAAATCGTTGAAGACACACTAAAAAACTACAAACTTGATCAGGTTATAACAGGAAACCAGGTCAACATCATCATCAATTTTGCCCTTAATCTCTCAAAGAGCGACATTTTGAACAATGCTGATTTCACTAAAACCCTAAATGACCTCAAGGAAAGCATTGTCTCTCAAGCTGGAGATAGTTTTAAAAATATCAACCTCAACTTTGATGCCAATAAAGCGCTAGAAGACGGGGGCAACTTCTTTAGCTCCCTTTGGCAAGCCATTGTCAACTTTTTCAAGAGTTTTGGTGCTTAGGTCATTTCATGATATAATAGATGGTAACAGAAATGTTGCCGTCTTTTTTTGTCGGCCGATAGAAAGTGAAAAATATGCTAAAGAAAAATGATATTGTAGAAGTTGAAATTGTCGATTTGACCCATGAAGGGGCTGGAGTCGCCAAGGTAGATGGTTTGGTTTTCTTTGTAGAAAATGCTCTACCAACTGAGAAAATCCTTATGCGTGTCCTCAAAATCAATAAAAAGATTGGCTTTGGGAAAGTGGAAGAATACCTTACTTACTCTCCACATCGTAACCAAGACCTTGACCTAGCTTATCTACGCTCAGGTATTGCCGATTTGGGGCATCTTGCCTATCCAGAGCAGCTTAAGTTCAAAACCAAGCAAGTCAAAGACAGTCTCTACAAGATTGCTGGTATTGCAGATGTAGAGGTCGCTGAAACGCTCGGCATGGAACATCCAATCCAGTATCGAAACAAGGCCCAGGTGCCCGTTCGTCGAGTGAATGGTGTCTTGGAAACTGGTTTTTTCCGTAAAAATTCGCATGATCTCATGCCCCTTGAAGATTTCTTTATCCAGGATCCTGTCATTGACCAAGTCATAGTAGCCCTTCGAGATTTGCTTCGTCGTTTTGATTTAAAACCTTATGACGAAAAGGAACAGTCTGGCTTGATTCGAAATCTTGTAGTGCGACGTGGGCACTATTCAGGACAAATCATGGTCATTTTAGTAACAACTCGTCCGAAAGTTTTCCGAGTGGAGCAATTGATTGAACACCTTATCAAGCAGTTCCCAGAGATCGTGTCTGTCATGCAAAATATCAACGACCAGAATACCAATGCGATTTTTGGCAAGGAGTGGAAAACTCTTTATGGTCAAGACTATATTATCGACCAGATGTTGGGAAATGACTACCAAATCGCTGGGCCAGCTTTTTATCAAGTAAATACTGAAATGGCAGAGAAACTTTATCAAACAGCTATTGATTTTGCAGGATTAAAAGCAGATGATGTGGTGATCGACGCCTACTCAGGGATTGGAACGATTGGCCTCTCTGTTGCGAAACATGTTAAGGAAGTCTATGGAGTTGAGGTCATCCCAGAAGCAGTTGAGAATAGCCAGAAGAATGCTGCATTAAACAATATCACAAATGCCCACTATGTCTGCGACACAGCTGAAAATGCCATGAGGAATTGGCTCAAGGAAGGTATCCAACCAACCGTTATCTTGGTTGACCCACCACGCAAGGGATTGACCGAGAGCTTTATCAAAGCAAGCGCTCAAACAGGAGCAGACCGTATTGCCTATATCTCCTGCAATGTTGCAACCATGGCGCGTGATATCAAACTCTACCAAGAGTTAGGATATGAACTGAAGAAAGTCCAGCCGGTTGATTTATTTCCGCAAACGCATCATGTGGAGACGGTAGTATTGATGTCAAGGATTGAAAAATAAGAGTGTGAAAACCTCTTGATTTCAGAGTGTTTGTGGAATTTGGAATTCTATTTTATGATGCCAATAATCCTGTCAAACGCCCTAAAATCAAGGGCTTGGGAACATATCCATGAGGATAGTTGAGTGGACAGAATAGATATGGGGTAGGTTGAGTTGATAAGATTACTATTCCAAGGGTGAGTTGATATGATGATTAAATAGACTAATCACCATTGATAAATTCTAATCATATGTTGATTAGACAAGTGCAGGTAGGTGAGAAAACATGCCGAATAATTCAAACGTTTATTATATTCCCCCGAAGCCAAAAAGGGAAAAGCGTGTCGGGATTTATTGTCGTGTAAGTACAAATAGCATGGATCACCTTCAAAGCCTGACTGCTCAAATATCGCATTTGACCAGATTGATTGCCTCAATGCTGCAATGGGTTTTAGCTGACGTTTATATAGACATTGCTACAAGTAAAACAGGTTCATCCAGAAAAGAGTTCAATCAGATACTTGACAATTGCCGTTCAAGAAAGCTGGATATAGTTATAACGAAAAATATTAGTAGATTCGGCAGAGATACGGTTGAAATATTAGATGCTCTTAATCAATTAAAAACGCTTGGTGTTCATGTAATGTTTGAGCAGGAAGAATTGGATACTGAAAATACAGACAGTGACTTGATGATAGCAATTGTTGAAGCACTTGCACAAGGTGAAAACGAGTCAAGAAGTGAAAATATAAAATGGGGAATTAAGCAGCGTGCAGCACAGGGGACTTCGAAACTCTATGATAGAAAGTGTTATGGTTACAAACATGATGCTGATGGAAAGCTGGTTATTGATGAAGAACAGGCTAAAAATGTTAGGCTGATATTTGATTTATATCTCAGCGGTCAAAGTATTTTAGGCATTATCAGGGAACTCGAAAAAAGAAAGATTCTCTCTCCAACCGGAAAAGAGAAATGGTGTAAGAGAACGATTGATGTTATGCTGAGTAATGAGAAGTATACTGGTGATGTTAAACTTTTTAAATCAGGAAAAAGCGATGTTCAGTATATGGCATCAGAAAACAACCCTGCGATAATTTCAAAGGAAACTTTTGAGGCAGTGCAGATTGAGAAAGGTCGGAGGAGTAGTATTGTGAAAGAGGAAAATGGTAGTAAGAGGAAAAACGAAAAGTATAGTTCTAAAGAGAAGTAATATATAGATTATTTGGTACGGTTAAGGAGAGTTTGTATATGGCAAAACAAAAAAGCTGGAATAATTATTATGAAATCATTGATGAATTAGGAGAAGGCGGAAATGCAAAAGTCTATCGTGTAAAATGTAAAGAAGATAATGAAGAATATGCTTTAAAAGTTTTAGTTGTTGGGGGAAAAGAGAAACACAGTCGTTTTGTTAATGAAATAAACACCATAAAAGATAATTATCAAATAATAGAGGGAATTATTCCTATCTATAGATTTTCTGTTGAAGAATATTGGTATACAATGCCTATTGCAATATCTGCAGTAGATTATATACTTGAAAATAAATTAGATATTGAAGAAATTGTTAAGGGAATAATTTCTTTAAGTGAAACTTTAGAAAAGCTACATGAAAAAGATATTTGTCATCGTGATATAAAGCCTTCTAATATTTATTATTACAATAACAGATTTGCATTTGGTGATTTTGGATTAGTTGATTTTCCAAATAATACAGATGACTTTACTAAATCTGATAAAGGGCTTGGAGCAATTTTTACTATTGCACCAGAAATGAAGCGAAATCCTAAAAAAGCAGATAGTAAAAAAGCAGATGCTTTTTCGTTAGCAAAAACAATGTGGATGTTTTTAACTAATAATGAAAAAGGATTTGATGGGGTATATAATTATTTAGATCCTAGCCATAGTTTACGCTATTTGGAGCAATATAAAAACACCCATCTTGTAGAAATAGATGAACTTCTCAAAGATTCTACTGATAATAATCCAGATGTTCGTCCAACAATTGAGGAATTTAAGGAAAGATTAATTAATTGGATTGGTGTATATTCTGACATAGATAAATCTCAAGCCAGTGACTGGAATTTCCTAAATAAACAGTTATTTGGACTCAATCCTCCAGAATCATCATCATGGAGGAATATTAATAAAATTGTGGAGATTCTAAATATTATTGGTAAAACACCTGCATATAATCATATGCTTTTTCATGATAAAGGTGGATTGGACTTTTCTTTTGCAGAAATAGCAGATGAAGAGAACTGTATAAAATTGTATGATACATCAGGTTTTTGTTATATAGTAAGACCAAAAATATTATATTTTGAAGGGTTCAATGAAAATTACAGGTGGAATTATTTTCTGTTGGAATTTGACAAATTATCTCCTATTCTTAGCGCAGAAGACGATTGTGATAATGAACATTTAGTTGAGGATTATCCTGCCCATTATGTTTCGGCTCAGTATGCACAATACGGTGTTTATGATTATGAAACAGCAATTCCTTTGCCCAAAGGATTTCAAACAGTATACCGTTATATTAGGGGAAAATTCTTAATTGTATTAAAAAATGGACCGTACAATGGAATAAATGGAACATATGATGGAAGACATGGTGATTGCAGTGCTAGTGAATTTAGAAATTATATCGAATGGCTGTTAAATCTTTATTCAAAATTATATCAGTATATAAAGAGTAATGATGAGTTTAAGGGTTTACCGGATGAAGAAATAGAAGATAGAATATTAAATTTGGGAGAATTTAATAAAAATCCGTTTAAAAAAGATTTGTTTAAGGAATACGATGTATCTAATAGAAAGAAAAAATATTCAGAGCGTAAAAAAAGCAAAGATTATATAAAACAAAATTTTATGAATTGGGACTTTTGCGATATGCTCCAAATTTGTCCATTGACGAATTCCGCGACTATAAAATTTGTCTTTGAATTTTTACCTTCGGGAAATGAAATTTCTTTAGGACTATTTGAAGAAATGAATTATTATATTTGTACAGATGGACACATTAAAAAAATGAATCCATATTCAGATGAGAAATGTTTTTGTCTTTATGATAGAAAAGCAACTATTGATTTAGAATATAATCTTGAAAAAAGAGTTTCCGAAATTCTTAAACAAAATGGTTTGGCAGAGCTAGAATACGAAACATATTTTTCGGTGAGAGCAATTAGATGCGGAAAACCCATACATTTGTTTACTAAGCAGGAAATTGAGGTGGCTATGAGATATGCAGATGATAGGTTAGATAATCAGCTTGTAATTGATGAAAATGGATATGCAAAAGTAATAGAAAGAGATGAAGGTTCTTATTTATATCCAGTGAGACATGAATTATGGTGTTCAGGTAATATGTATGTAGGTAAATATTCAAGCTTATCTACATTAGAAGATGATTATATTTCATCATTGCAGGGATGGCTATTATATTTAAAAACAGGAAGACCTCAGTATATGGATTATGTACATGATAATCGTAATGAAAAAGATTTAATACAAGAAATTATGACCTATTATTAAATTTTAATATTTAGCTGATATAACATCATAATAGCCTAATTAAAAAAGAAAGGATGATAAGACAAAATAGTTACAAAAGCCTTAAACATCAAGTAATATAATAGTTGTGGATATGTTTGGAAATAGCCTAACTATTACATGTTAAGTGCGTGGTATTGATGTCAAAAGTACAAAAGTGAAAGGTTAGAAAAAACTTAAAATCAAAGAAATCTAGGAATTGAAGCATATGATTTTGATTTTAGGATTCTTCTTGTTAATGATTTATGAGAAGTCATCCAGCCAAAAATTGTAGTATGCTTGAGTTACAAAATGTAAATGGGTGTATACATTCTGCCACAGCAGCTGCACTTAATCATGAACTTGTAACAAAGTTTGCTAAAGAGTTTATGAGATTATATAATGGGATTTATTTTCAAGTAAAGAGAGATTAGAATTTGTAGTGGTGGTTTATGGAAGATAAAAAAAATTCAACTCGGAAAGTTATATTAGGAAGTTTTTTGGCGATTTCTTGCTTAGCAGTATCACAGGGGATAGCATTAGGAGTAGGTACATTTATTGCAAAAATTGGTATTCCTGTATGGATTGCAAATATTATATCAGCACTTATGTATATATCGGTTTTCCTTTTAGGGATGAAGATACTTACAAAAAGACTATTAAGAGGAAGTTTATCCATCTACAGGATAACACCAGTCAGATTGCATTTTAAATATTTCATACTTGCATTTACTATGACTGGCTTTGTTATAGCCTGCTTAATACTATCGGGAGGGATTTTTACAGCAGGAAATGGAGAACATAAATTGGAAATCATAACATCTTCCTTGTTGTTTTACGGACTAGCTACGGGCATTGTTTAGGAAAGTGTCTTTAGAGGGGTAATTCTAAGCATATTTGAGGAAAGATGGAACCGCTCGATAGCAATATTTCTACCATCAATAGTATTTGGAATTTTGCATATAGTAGGCAGTGATTTAGATCTAATTAGTATAGTTCAGTTGATAATTGCTGGTACATTGGTTGGTATATTATTCTCCCTAATTGCAATTGAGAGCAATATTATTTGGAATAGTGCAATTGTCCATGGTATCTGAAATATGGTTTTTGTTGGCAATATTATTCATTTCGGAACAAAAAGTGAGGGTGATTCTATCTATAATTTCGTATTGTCTTCAGGAAATAGATGGATTACAGGTGGCGATTTTGGATTAGAAGCATCTATTTTTGCAATTATCGCTTATACCATTTTTGCACTTTTGGTTTTTATATGGATTATGAGAAAACATAAATGATATAAATCCCAGTTTGCCGAAGTAATACCTTTTAACGATAACTTTATGATATCGTTAAAAGGTTTATAGATATGTTTCCATATACAGACAAGACTACATGGAATACTTAGTGTTCACTCGTGCTACGTGGAGTGTGTAAGTTTGCTTGTAAAAGTCTAGAATTCTTGGAATGAATCAATAATGAAAAGCCTTGATTGTAAGGCTTTTTTTGCATTTTTGTGATAAAATATAGTTAGTTATAAATCGAGAGCAACTAAGAAGCAGTAAAAATATTATTCATAAAATAATCAAGATAAGGGCGATAAAATGACAGAAATTGACAAAAAGAATTTAAAAAATTATCTTTGTTTTACATTTGGAATTACTTATATATCTTGGGGGCTTCTTGCCATATTTACACAATCTTATATTTGGGGATTAGAGACATTTATAGGAAGAATATTACATATAGTTGGTGCACTTGGACCAGCTATTGCAAGTGGCTTTTATTTAAAAAGTAATAATATAAAATTTAAACATTTTTTATTTAATAAGATAGAAAATAGTAGTATTTATTTCATTTATCATATGTTAGCAATTTTGATACTATTTTCTGTATCTTCCTTAGAATTAAACGGAGTATCCATTTATCTGATGCCATTATTCTTTATACAACTAATTTTTTTTGGTGGTGGACATGAAGAATTAGGATGGAGAGGAATATTACAACCCTTACTTGATAAAAAATATACTTATTGGCAATCTAATTTGATTATAGGATCAATTTGGGGGATTTGGCATCTGCCTTTATGGTTTATAGTTGGAGAAAGTCATCAAGGATTTCCTTTTATTTTATTTTTTATATATACATTATTTTTAAGTTTTGTTTTAGGGCTTCTTTACCGTCAAACGAAATCTGTGGGATACTGTGTATTATTTCATGCATTCGCGAATTTGTTAAATCTCTATTTTGTGTTAAAAATTAATTTTATTTTTATTATCATTTTTATTGTTTATTTAATCTATACTATATTGGCAAGTAACAGAATTAGTAAGGAAAAAATATTTTAAATTTTTGATCAGTATAACTATTATCGAAAGTAATGATTGATGTATTTAGATGATCAATGTTAGTGAATTTCAATTTGATGAGGCATCACTGCTTGTTCAAACTGATTTAACAAGTATTTATCTAGTGAAAGTCCTACAGTAAGGAGTTTAAACATGAAATTCCATGAATTTGGTGATAAAAATTTACCTCCTATTTTACTGATACATGGTGGTGGTAGTTCTTGGTGGAATTATCTTCGTCAAGCACGAATCTTGTCAAAAGAATACCGTATTATTCTACCAACTTTGAATGGCCACGGCGAGGTATATCAACTTGATTATGTTTCTACTGAAGATTCTGCTTTGGAGATTCTAGACTATATCAAAGCAAACTGTGATGGGAAATTGTTTGCAATCGGTGGTGTTTCACTTGGTGGTCAAATTGCCATGGAGCTTTTGTCTTTAGACAGTGAAATTGCTAAGAAGGCCATCATAGACGGAAGCCTCTGTATTCCTCAACCAAGGTTAGCTAAAATCAGCATCTTTCTAGTGTCTCTATTTGGTAAATTGATGTTCAATAAATTCTCTTGCAAACTTCAGTTAAGCATGATGAACAAACTCTATCCTAAACTGGCTTATCCAGAGGAAATAAAAGCTTATTATTTAGAGGATTTGCCAAGGACGCCTGTCAAAACATTGGTGACCATTTACAAAACCTATATGGGGCATTACAAGCTAAAGGATACGATTTCTGCTAGCAAGGCTCATGTTCTGTATATTTATGGTGAAAAAGAATTGAACTGTGTGAAAGAATCAGCGAAATTATTTCATCAGCTACATTCAAATACAATTTTGTGTGAAGCAAAGGGCTATAACCACGGCTATTTATCAGTTTACCTGCCTTATGAGTGGATTGATTTGGTGGTGCCATTTTTAAAGAGTGATTCATTAGAAATGTGTAACGAATCTGATATGCCATAAGGAGGAAACGGATGCTAGGGGCAATTATTGGAGATATTGTAGGTTCAGTTTACGAATGGAACAATATCAAAACGAAGGATTTTCCTTTATTACGTGAGGATTGTTTTTTCACGGATAATACGGTAAGTCCGAACCGCTGAATGTGTGAGTTTGTTAGTGAAACGTAGCTAATCCTCAAAAAAATTATTTTAAGATGAAAACTAGATTGGTTTTAAGGAGGTAAAATATTGATAGAGAGCAGACCTGAGTTTGATACAATCAAATCCTTTGATGAGTTTAATAAATACTATTGGTATCGTGATGAACTTTCACAGATATGCAAGTCATTGGGGCTTGAATATAGAGGTACAAAACGAGAACTCAATCATATTATTGAGCAGTACTTTAAGGGTATTTTGATTAAAAAATCATCAATAAAAAGGAAAAAGAAACAAGTAGAAGTCGTTACCTTATATACGCCCTTACTTGAGTGCGGATTCTCCTTTAATGCATACTTTAGAGAATATTTCTCAACTTTAACAGATGTTTCGCCCTTTAAATTTACTGCTGATATGGCTACAGCTTGGAGAAAAGTAAAAAGGGAACACGATTTGAGTTTTACAATCCAAGATATGCTAAAAGTTTATTATGGAAATTCAGATTATGCAAAGTATGACCATTCGGTTTGTCAATGGAATCAATTTTTAAAAGACTTTTGTGCAGACGAAAATAGTCGCAATTACTCGAATAAACTAAAAGTAGCTTCTATTCTTTGGAAAGAAGTTAGAAATTCAAGTAATGAAAAAATTTATTCAAAGAATCTTTTGACCGAATATGCTGATAAAGTAAAAGAGTATGAGAAGTAGAAATATCAGTTTAAACCAATAGTTAACAAGGAGGAATCTATGCTAGGAGCAATTATCGGAGACATTGTAGGTTCAGTTTACGAATGGAACAATATCAAAACGAAGGATTTTCCTTTATTTCGTGAGAATTGTTTTTTTACGGATGATACTGTCATGACCTGCGCAGTTGCTGAGGCTATTATGAATGGTGGTCACCAGGATGACTTTATTGATGCTATGAAGAAATACGGCAAGTTGTATCCCGATGCGGGCTACGGTGCTCGGTTTAGTAGTTGGATCAATAGTGACAATCGTGAGCCTTATAATAGCTTTGGAAATGGATCTGCTATGCGTGTTTCTCCATGTGCTTGGGTCATGGACTGCGGTTTTTGTGCGAGAACTGGTATGACGCCATCAACTAGAAATCTTGCACGCCTTTCTGCAGAGGTCACCCATAATCATCCGGAAGGGATCAAAGGCGCTATGGCAACAACAGATGCTATCTTTATGTGTAGATATTTCTTTGGAGGTTATTGTGGGGATTATGAGCAACCAATTAAGGATAATCCCACAGAGTGCAAAAGACGGATCAAGGATTATATAGAGAAGGAATTCGGATATGATTTATCCCAAACTTTAGATGAAATCCGTCCTAGATACCATTTCAACGAAACATGCCAGGAAACGGTTCCTCAGGCCATTATTGCATTTCTGGAAAGTACAGATTTCGAAGATGCGATAAGAAACGCCATCTCACTTGGTGGCGATAGTGATACACTGGCAGCAATTACAGGAAGTATAGCTGAGGCAGCATACGGTATTCCTGATTGGATCAAGGAAAAGGCCTATTCCTATCTAGATGAGCCATTAAAGGATGTTATTAGGAGATGGGAGCTTTACATAGCAAAAAAATGATTATGTAGCTGATTAGAAAGGTGGAGCATATGGGATTACTTGATAAGTATATAAAGAAAGATGAAAACTATAAAAAGAAAAAAGTTATAGAGGTTGTCTCAAATATCTTAACCGCTATTCATCTGAAAAAATATGAAGACATTATGAATTATGTCGACGAATCAGAGATTGATGATTTAAATGAATTCTTTGGTTATGTTGAAAAGACATTGGAATTGAATGATTTTGACACGATTGATGAGTATGGTGTGGAATGTCATTTCAATCCGCCTTACGAGTATTCTCAATTGGAGATTTATGATTATGATGACCAGACTGGGTTTGCTGTTGATTATGATTTGACTTCAAATTCTGAATTAGTAGATATGAGATTGCAAATAGAGTTTCTATATACCGATAATGGCTATACGGTAAGATTTCTTGATGTCGATCCTGGTTAGGAGAAGTTTAACAAGCAATATCCTTGGTACACTATTTATACAGGCATTTAAGATTTTCTTGAATGTCTTTTTTGCACAAGAGTAAGGTCAAAGCTTTTAAACTATCAAGTTTTCCTATCAATAGGTCAATTGTCTTTAAATGTATTTTATGAATGAATCTAAATGGTTATAGAAAGCCATTTCCAGTATGTTCATGCTATAATAGTTTTAGACTTTTTATTTTTGGAGATATAAATGAAAAAATATAAGCATTTATTATGGCTTTCTGCCTTGATCATCATACTGATATCACTATTTTCACTGAATGGGTGTAGTTTGGGTGGTGAGACCATTCCCAAAAACAGAACAAAAGAACAGTACGAATTTGAAAAAACGTTTGAACCTATGTTTAAATTTTTAGAACAAGACAAGAAAGATTTTACGGGATTAAAGGCATACACTAGTAGAATTTATATAAAAAATCAAGATGAAGTAAAAGAATACGAAGTAGATTTAGATATCACTCAAGCTGATATTAAAGGTGATTATACAATAACAATTGGCGAGGATAACAAAACTGTTCCGGTTACATATTCTAATGGGAAGTTAAATTATGGGTCGGAGGTAACTCCTTTATATGATGAAGAAATTCTTAATTTAGTGGTACAAAGAGAATTCTTTACTTCTTTAGATGTAAAGGAGACCTTTAAGAGTGCAGAAACAGAGCTTCGTGAGATTGTATATCAGCCAGAAAATAACTCTGACCTCTATAAACATCTAAAAAGCAAATATGATTTACCAGAGGAAACAACATGTATAGTATTAGTAAATCATTCTAGCTCAACTATATATAGAGTAACTATTCAACTAAAATCTAATCAAAAGATTGTGCAAATTAGTAGTGTTATTTTTGAAAAAGAATGAGGTTTCCATGAACGAAATTGAAAAGAGTAATCGCCGAGTTGAAATGTCTCCAGTATTATCGAAAGTAGTGTTGAATTAGAAAAGAAGTATTTAAAGGTGTTTGGGTGGTAAATATGGAATTAAAATTTAAAGAAACAAATAAAACTTTTCATAAAATTGTAGAATTTAAAGGAGAAAAATATCTTTTGGATATGACTAGCATTAGCCCTAAAACTTATTTCTGGGGTTATCTTCCCAGTGAAATCACAGCTAAATGCTTAAAGTTAGATAAAAGAGATATACGTTTTGAGAGTGTGGCTCCAACAATGAGTAAATCAATTGGTATTGGAATAGGTGTAGCAATAGGCGGAGCTTGTTATGGGATTGTTACGAATGCTTTTAAGAGTTATGACATTAGCCATAATATTTCTTTTAAATTGGGTTTATTTGTCCTCTTTATTGCCCTGGCTTATCTTACTTTCAGGTTCATTGCTTTTGTGGTTCGTCATAATCTTCAACAAAAACTTTCAAGTAAAGAAACGAAGTATCAAATAGTTTTCAAATTAGCAAGACCACAACGTCAGTTAAAACTGTATAAACTTCTGCCTATTCTTTTCGTTATGGTTATAGGATGTTTGGGGTTTTATATATTTACTGATAATGGGACAGAGGCCTCTATCCTTATCATTAACAGTATTATATTTTTGGGTTTCTTTACGGTTATCTTAGGTATGTTACCACTCCGAGAAAGTTACGAAAAGCAAGAGATTATTTTTGATAGAATAGAGAAGTTA
This sequence comes from Streptococcus sp. GMD3S, assembly GCF_000298695.2. GTDB lineage: Bacteria > Bacillota > Bacilli > Lactobacillales > Streptococcaceae > Streptococcus. The sequence goes on from NZ_AJRC02000002.1 coordinate 134,325, forward strand.
TAATTTATAGTAACTTTATGAGGATTAAAACTATAACAAATGAGATGGGTGACAATCTTAATAAAAGTATATCAGATGTTGGCAAAGCATTTGATTCCGGTATTAAATCAATTCAGAAAGTGTTTGGGTGGTAAATGTGAAAATTAATTTTAGAGGATTAGATGTTGCTTATTTTGATGTGTTAGAGATGGGAGAGAAAAAGTACGTTCTTGATTCCAACTCCACAACACCAAAGAGTTATTATTGGGGACTTTCCCCTGAAACTCTTGAAGTTGATTTGATAGAACTCGATAGTCAGAATAAAAATTTTGATAAAAAAATTAAGATGGGTCCTTCAGGAATGCGTATGGTATCTATTGGTTTTAGCCTTCTTTTGTATAGAGTAGTAACATCAATTTTTAGATATTATGATATTAGTCATAATCTATATTTAAAAGTATCTTTATTTCCTATATCTATTTTGGTAGCTTATATTGTCTATCAAAGTATTTTAATCAAATCAAGGAAGGAAATTTCAAGTCGTTTATCGCAGGAAAAGAAGAGGTTTAAAATAATCTTTCAGAATAATAAGAAAAAAAGACAATTCCATGCCTATCTATTTCTCATTTTACATACAATTGCTTTCTCTATTTATATGGGAGAAGATGATGGAACAGAAGCTGCAATTCTAGTGTTGAATGGTTTGTTGGCCTATCTATTTATTTGGATTGAATCTGGCGTTATTCCATTGACTTATGCTTATCAAAAGAAATACCTAGAATTTAAAGAAGTGAAAAAGGTATAATGTAACTTATAATAAAATTCAGAAAGTATTTGAGTGGTAAATGTGGAATTAAAATTTAAAAATTCAAGCATGATGTGCTTTCAAATTGTTCAGATAGATAAAGAATCGAAGAAGTATGTCATGGATACAAGTACTATAAGCCCCAAGAGCTATTACTGGGGAATAAAAACAGATACAATTACAGTGAACATGGTAGAGATTGAAAAGAATAATAACCAATTCGAAATTAAACCTAGCAGACCTGTAAGTGCAACAATGGGAGCCATTATCGTTCAACCAATCGTCAAGGTTAGCTATGATGCGCTGAAAAAATTTTTTATTCACAATAATATTAGCGAGCAAATATTATTAAAGTTATTACTCTTTGCAATTTCTATGCTGATTTCTTATTTTGCAATTCTGATTTCATTAAAGTTATCCCATAATAAAGCAGATAAATGGATTCCTCAAAACAGCAATAAATACACAGTGACCTTTACAACTATTAAAAAAAGTAACGGAGGAGTATATCCTTTGGTTGGAGCAATTGCCCTTTGTTTACTTTTCTTTCTTGGTTTGAATAATGGAACAGAAGGGGCTTTTTTGGTAATCAATGGAATCATATCGTTATTCTTTTTCATGTTTACTCTAGGAAGTTTTCCAATCGCTCATCCATACAAGCATGGTCAAATTGAGGTTGAAAAGATTGAGAAAATATAGAATAAATGATATTGGAAATAGTATCGATTCAGGTATTAAATCAATTCAGAAAGTATTTGGGTGGTGAGCGACTCATTTAAAGTTCAAGACAGCTCTTACAATGCAGCATTGTGAGTTAGAAAAGGAGTAATAATGAATTACTTAGAATTACGTAAAAAATATGCTTTTTATAGAAAAGTTGCGATTGTTTTGGCTGTTCTTCTCATTCTTTTTGTAGCTTGGATGGTGAACGATAGGACTATTCAATTTCTTTGTATTATACTCATAAATGCACTCTTATTTCTTTTCATTGCACTAATCAGAAGAGGGTATGTAAGGAGTGGTACTAAGTTACTGTATATGGACTTAGATTTACCATCTTGGAAGCAATACATTGAGTTGAACAAAGATGCAAAAAGAGCTATTATACAAATGGATGTAAAACTAACATCTGTTGGGTATTCCTATTTGATTGGTGATTTCGATGCTGCCATTAAGGAGGCTTCTGAAGCAATGACTGATCAAAAACTGAAGCCGAAATACAGAGATTTTTTAGAGAGTTACCTCATTCGCTCAACAGTTCTTGCAAATCCTGACCTGACCAGAGATGAGCTTGAACTCATGTTAAATAAAATGTCCATATCAGATCCAACTCTAGCTGAAAAAACAAAAAGCGTGAGTCTTGCTCTATACGATTTAACAATTGCCCATCAATCCAATGATTATTTTGAAGAATTGGAAAACGAATTTAAATATCAACAATTGGAAATCACTTACTATCAAGCTTTGAACTCTAAATTAAAAGGAGATATGATCAGGGCGAATGAGTTGTTTAAAAAAGTCTCTCAAGAGGATGAAGAGATCTATATCGTACGGAAGTCTAAAGAATTTTTAAAAAGTGAATCTATTAATTAGCGATGAATAAGTACAGAAAAGGATAAAAAGGATTAAGTGTGAAATCAAATAAACTATTGCTAATAAACGGAGTTATTTCTTTAATTGGAGCTTTAACGATTATTTACCTTTCTTCTAAAATGTGGAAATTTGAACTCGTTTACTGGGTGATACCTAAGCTTGTTAGACTTTCCAGTTGGGATGGAATCTACTTTTCAACTTGTTTAATATTGCTGTTTTTTGGTTTTGTAGCATTCCTTCTTTATGATGAGGAATCAAAAATCAATAAGAAGACTTATCAGTTTCTTTTGATTGCATCGATTATTGGTTTTATTCCAATATTAGCTGGATTTTCCAGTGTGTTCGCATTTGTTTCAGCTATTTTATACTTAATGGATTATATAAAATTGTCAAAAAAGTAAAGTAGTGGATTGCTAACAATAAGTATTTATTCTTGTTTAAGTTTAGGTTAGTGCTTGATACATTAACGTCTCTATTCTAGTTAGTGGATTCGATTTTTCAAGCATTTGGATGGCGTTTACATAACTCAAGTGATATAATTAGTTACTAGAATTTTTGTAACTATTAAAGGAGTATTATCAATGAAAAAAGCAATGTTAATTATAAACCCTACCTCTGGTGGGGAAAAGGCTTTGGATTATAAGGTCAAGCTGGAGAATAAGGCCAAAGATTATTTTGAGCACGTGGAAACCAAAATTACTGAAAAAGCGCTGGATGCAACACACTTTGCTGAGGAAGCCTCTCGTGAGCAGTACGATGCAGTGGTTGTTTTCGGTGGAGACGGGACTGTCAATGAAGTCATTTCGGGTATTGCTGAGAGAGACTACATTCCTAAGTTAGGGATTATCCCAGGCGGTACAGGTAACCTCATTACGAAACTGTTGGAAATCAATCAAGACATCGATGGTGCGATTGATGAACTTGATTTTAACTTAACCAACAAGATTGATATCGGTAAAGCAAATGATAACTATTTTGGTTATATCTTTAGTATCGGTTCTCTGCCTGAGGCGATTCACAATGTGGAGATCGAGGACAAGACAAAATTCGGTATATTAGCCTATGCTGTAAATACCATGAAGTCTGTGATGACGGATCAGGTCTTTAACATTAAGGTTGAGACAGAAAATGGAAATTATGATGGTGAAGCGAGTCATGTTTTGGTTCTCTTGACAAATTACTTCGCTGATAAGAAAATCTTTGAAGAAAACAAAGACGGCTATGCCAATATTTTGATTCTAAAAGATGCTTCTCTATTCTCTAAATTATCCGTCATTCCTGATTTACTAAAAGGCGATGTTGTCGGCAATGATAATATTGAGTATATCAGAGCTCGTACTATTAAAATCTCTTCAGATAGTGAGTTGGAGTCAGATGTTGATGGCGATAAGTCGGATAACCTACCTGTAGAGATTAAGGTACTGGGCCAGCATATTGAAGTTTTTTCACAACCGAAAGAGTAGAAGATAGAAACAAGTTTGTCTTTCACTGAGAAATAAAGTTTTATATCAAAGATTGGAGGAAGGATGAATTCTCTATTTGATGAATTTCGAACAATTTGTTCTCATTTAAACCAAGTTGGAATCACACCCACGCTCATGGGGTCTTTGGGTTTTGAATACCGTTCAAATGAAGATTGGGAGCCGTCTGACATTGACATTCATGTCTCTGGAGATCCTAGAGGCTGGGAAGCGCCTGATCATCTCAGGATTTATGACTGGGACAAGATAATGAAAGTGATGAACCACTTAGGCTATACCTTGGTAGATATTCACGAGCACGAATTCCAAAAAGATGATGTGAGCGTTGAATTTGGAAGTATCGATTCCTTACCTGATTTTGCAGGAGTTTCGAAATCAGATATAGAGTTGATTCATCTCGAGGACATCACGTTTCGTGTTCCAAGTTTGGAACAGTATTTCAGTATATACAAGGCTTCTTCCCAAGATTCCTATCGAAATGACCACAATAATAATAAAGATTTTAAAAAGATAGATTGGCTTGAAAGGCATTTGTAAATCATCAATCAGAAAGTAGTAGGTATTAAATCTTACTGCTTTTTTATATTCTCAAAAACAATCCACTCGAAACTACGGACAAGTCTTGAAAATAAAATTTTAAAGTAGTATACTAGAATCACAATAATGAAAACGTTTGCGCAGCAAGATGAATAAAAGTAAACTAGGAGACAGAACAATGGAATTAACAGCCATTTACCATAGACCAGAGTCAGAGTATGCGTACCTTTATAAGGATAAGACAATGCACATTCGTATCCGGACCAAGAAAGATGATATAGAAAGCATCAACTTGCATTATGGAGACACTTTTATCTTTTTAGAGGACCATTATGAAGCAATCAAGGAGATGGTCAAAGTAACTTCTGATGTCTTATTTGATTACTGGCAAGCGGAAGTTTCAGTTGGCTATGCACGACTCCAGTATCTCTTTGAACTCAAGGATAAGCAGGGTCAGAGTATTTTGTATGGCGATAAGGGATGTGTTGAAAATACGCTAGAAAACCTTCATTATGAAGGAAATGGCTTTAAAATTCCGTATATCCATGAGATTGATGCTTGCCATGTTCCTGACTGGGTAGCAGAGATGGTATGGTACCAGATTTTCCCAGAACGCTTTGCTAATGGCAATCCTGAGATTTCACCTGAAGGTGCGCTAGCTTGGGATTCCTTTATCAAGCCAAAGACGAGCGATTTCTTTGGTGGTGATTTACAGGGCATTATTGACCATCTGGATTACTTGCAAGACTTAGGGATTACAGGTCTTTATCTCTGTCCGATTTTTGAATCCCCAAGCAATCACAAGTATAATACGACGGATTATTTCGAAATAGATCATCATTTTGGAGATAAGAAAATTTTTCGTAAACTGGTGGAGGAGGCCCATCAGAGAGGGATGAAAATCATGCTGGACGCTGTTTTCAATCATATCGGGGATCAGTCTCTGCAGTGGCAGGATGTTCTCAAGCATGGTGGAAAGTCGGAATATAAAGACTGGTTCCATGTTCAAGAGTTCCCAGTAACCAAAGATAAGCTGGGGAATCCAAGAAAGCTCCCTTATCATACCTTTGCCTTTGCCAGCTATATGCCCAAGCTCAATACGGCAAATCCTCAAGTAAGGGACTATTTACTAAGCGTTGCGACCTACTGGATTGAAGAGTTTGATATCGATGCTTGGCGCTTGGATGTGGCTAATGAAGTGGACCACCAATTTTGGCGAGATTTCCGGAAGGCTGTCCTGGCTAAAAAGCCTGACCTTTATATTCTTGGAGAAGTCTGGCATACTTCACAGCCTTGGCTAAATGGCGATGAATTCCACGCAGTCATGAATTATCCTCTCTCCGACAGCATCAAGGATTATTTCTTGCGAGGGACTAAGAAGTCACCTCAATTCATCGATGAGATCAATAGCCAATCAATGTACTATAGACAACAGATTTCGGAAGTGATGTTCAATCTTTTGGATTCGCACGATACGGAGCGGATTTTGGCTACTGCCAAGGGAGATGCCCAACTGGTTAAGTCTGCCCTAGCTTACCTCTTTCTACAAAGAGGGACACCGTGTTTCTACTATGGAACAGAGTTGGGGTTAGGTGGAGGGCCAGATCCAGATTGTCGTCGTGTCATGCCTTGGGAACGTGTTTCCGACAGTAATGACATGCTTAATTTTATGAAGAAGTTGATTCAGCTTCGTAAGGAGGTTTCAGGCATTATCCAACATGGCACCTATAGCCTAAAAGAAATTAAGCCGGACGTGCTAGCTCTTGAATGGGATTATGATGGACAAAAGGTCCAAGCTATTTTTAACCAATCAAGTGAAAACTATCTTGTAGACCGTGATTCTGTAGTGCTAGCCAGTCATTGCCAAGAATTGGGACTGCAACTGGCGATTTTGCCTAAAGGTTTCGTCATTCAATAAAAAATAGGATTAAAAAGGCTGTAATGAATGGGTGATTCGTGCGGTCTTTTTTTGACTTATGTAGTATAATATAGCTAAGTCAACGATTACTAGCTGAATGATTAGTGAATGGTGTTTAAAATGAAAAAGAGACTTGTAGTCTAGAAGGAGAATTGCATGAAACGAACGAGAAAAGTAGTAGCCTTGGGACTGTGTTTGCCCTTATTTCTTGGCTTGGCTGCTTGTCAGCAAAATAATACGAGCACTGAAGCTGCAAATCAGACACAGACCAGTTCAGATAAAGTTCCTTGGACGGCTTCATATTCCAATCTAAACGGTCAAGTCAGTACCGAAGAGGTCAAATCTCTCTTATCAGCTCACTTGGACCCAAATAGTGTTGATGCATTTTTCAATCTTGTCACCGCCTATAATGCGACAGTCGGCTCTACTGGCTTAAGTGGTGATTTTGCCTCCTTTACGAAGACAGAATACGACGTAGAGAAAATCAGCAATCTTTGGAATCAAAAAAAGGGTGACTTTGTCGGAACCAACTGCCGTATCAATAGCTATGCGCTCTTGAAAAATTCAGTCACGATCCCAAAACTTGAAAAGAATGATCAGCTTCTTTTCGTGGATAACGATGCTATCGATAAGGGAAAGGTGTTTGATGCAAAAGATAAGGAAGAGTTTGATATTCTATTTTCTAGGGTAGCGACGGAAGCAACGATGGATGTAAAAGTTCATGCGCAGAAGATGGAGAAATTCTTCTCACAGTTTCAATTCAATGATAAAGCTCGAATGTTGTCTGTTGTGTTGCATGATAATTTGGATGGAGAGTATCTTTTTGTTGGGCACGTAGGTGTTTTAGTGCCAGCTGAGGAGGGTTTCTTATTTGTAGAGAAACTGACTTTTGAAGAGCCTTATCAAGCAATTAAGTTTGAGAGCAAGGAAGATTGTTACAAGTATTTAGCTACAAAGTATGCGGATTATACAGGTGATGGACTGGCCAAACCTTTCATTATGGATAATGAAAAGTGGGTTGAAGGATATTAAGCTAGGCAAGGGAGAAGTAGTATGGAGACAGTAGTAGCACTTTTAGTTGTCATTCTTATCGGATTCTGGGCTGTAAACATTCTCAAGCCTCGTAAGGCAAATCAAAAAGAAAGATTTTTAGGCTATATGCAGCGCTATGATATAGAAGGTGAGGGTTATCAGTCAGAAGTCTGGGAAGTGACGGAAGATGAGAATGAGAAATAAGGAGGAGAGTCCAAAAACAGTAGATATCTTGCCTTTTTCAAGAAAGGGGACCAATAGGAGGAAACATTATGGGAATGATTGCTAATTATCAATATCTGTCTGACAATGAATTAAGCCAAATAAAGCGGTATTCTCGTCAGGAAGAGGAATTGCTTGACTTGGTAGAGGATTATCCTGAGGGAAATGATACGTTGATAGATATTGACAAAATGTGGGATGCCTTGCTCTTTGTTATGACAGGTTTTAATAGTTCAGAATTTATGGATGACGACCCCTTGAGAGAAGCTGTCTTGGGAGTGACTCCTTTAGAAAATGTATCGGAGTATATAGCCTATACTGAACACTCAAAGATAACTGAAATTGTCCAAGCTTTAGAGAATTTTGATATGGATAAGGCTCTGGCTGACTTTAGCATGGAAGCATGCAAGAAGGCAGATTTGTATCCCGATATTTGGGATTATCTTGATGAAGAGGAAGAAATCAAGGATGATATTCGAACCTGTTTTGTAAAAATGAAAAACTTTTATAAGAAAATCTTAACTCTCAAAGGAAATGTCTTAGTGACTATTTGTTAACTACTTTTACCACTGTTAGTCAGGTGCCTGATGAATGCACATCTAGAAAATCGTACACCTGATGATTTGTCTGGTGAAGGAAATATTCCAAAGTATAGTTGGACGGAATAGGTAGAAATTGGTTATAGAATTTGTAAGCATAATAGATTTTAAACTTTAAGATGGAGGACTAAAGAGATGGGAAGAATTGAATGGGAAAATGCCAAGACACGTTTAGATGCCTTGCTTGTCATTGATGAGTATCGAACAGATCCAAATGAGACCTGGCTTCGATTGATCGTTAAGACTGAGGGAAGCTATGGGGTTCGTTACCTTATCGACAATGGTTCTGGTGATTCTCTAGATGTGATGTTCACTGATAAAATGATCCTTATAAAGGGCTTTGATCATGAAAGCAGTTTGAGTCAATTTGCTGCGGATGAGTGGAATCAAGACATCATAGACGGATTTTATAAAGGACTGGATGTAAAGTATCAAAACCTATATTCAGAAGAGCAAAAAGATGAAACAACTTTCTTTATCTGGTATGACGGTCAAGAGCATCAAAATACCTACCAAGAGCAGGACGGTGGCGAATGGTTGTTATCCTATTTCTTTGACAGTTTTGAGAAATTTCATGAGTTTGTGACGGATTACTATTCAATTACTGTAGATGAGGATTTACTTAGAAAACTTTACAATCAAGGACAGCTTTCAGAAGTAGAATTGGAGCAGTTGATTCGCACTTCCTAGCTAGAAATGTGTATAAAATCTGATGAAAAGAACTGATTTTCAATATCAAGTTATACTTTAAGATTATTGAAGCAGCTAATGGTTGTAGTTTCTTTTTTCTTATGTCTATAACGCTTTAAAGCGATTTCTTTTTATTGTTGAATAATATTTTGCGAACAAAAAAAGAAATTCTTTAAAAAAGTTTCACAAAATCCTTTACAAGCTCTTGTAAACATGATATAGTTATAAGGCTTAGAAAATGAGAAGATGTTTTCTAGCAAATATAAACCCGAGTAAAAAATGCCTACGGACAGGCAGGGTTGAATGCCGAAGCGTGGTTGAAAAGCCACATTATTGATAGGGTTAAAAGCCTACTTTTATAAGTTGATGTTAGGACACTTGTCCTAATTCATAAATTTTAGTGTGGTGAAAGCACACGTCATCTTGTGAAACGATCAATAAAGTACGTAATATTTGCTACTAGAGAGTTAGGAAACATCAGGAACAGACATACTCAACAGAAACCAAAATACACACGTCAGAAGATTGCAGAGCAGGTGAAAACCTGCTCTTTTTTCATAAGTCAACCTTTAGTCGCCTTTATCTTCTTGAGGTGCTAAAAATACGGTAAAGGAGTATGTCTTGAAGAAGTTAGATCAAAACCAAGCCCCAATTTACGAGGCTTTGGTCAAACTACGCAAGAAAAGGATTGTCCCCTTTGATGTGCCAGGTCACAAGCGTGGACGAGGAAATCCAGAACTTGTCGAACTGTTAGGAGAAAAATGTGTTGGCATTGATGTCAATTCTATGAAACCCTTGGATAATCTTGGTCATCCCATTTCGATTATTCGGGATGCGGAGGAATTAGCTGCGGATGCTTTTGGTGCAGCCCATGCCTTTCTCATGATTGGGGGAACAACCTCATCAGTTCAGACCATGATTCTTTCCACCTGTAAGGCAGGAGATAAGATTATTCTGCCACGTAATGTTCACAAATCTGCTATCAATGCGCTGGTTCTATGTGGTGCCATTCCCATCTATATCGAGATGAGTGTGGATCCTAAAATCGGTATCGCTTTAGGTCTTGAAAATGACCGTGTTGCACAGGCCATTAAGGAACATCCAGATGCTAAAGCTATCCTAATCAACAATCCTACTTACTATGGGATTTGTTCAGACCTCAAGGGTTTAACGGAAATGGCTCACGAAGCTGGCATGATGGTTTTAGTGGATGAAGCCCATGGAGCGCATTTGCATTTTACAGATAAATTGCCGCTGTCTGCTATGGATGCTGGCGCTGATATGGCGGCGGTCTCTATGCATAAGTCTGGTGGGAGTTTGACCCAGAGCTCCATCCTTCTTATCGGGGAGCAGATGAATCCTGAGTACGTTCGTCAGATCATTAACCTGACCCAGTCTACATCTGCCTCTTACCTACTTATGTCTAGTTTGGATATTTCTCGTCGCAACTTAGCCCTTCGTGGCAAAGAGTCTTTTGAGAAAGTCATTGAACTATCTGAGTATGCTCGTCGTGAAATCAATGCTATCGGTGGTTATTATGCCTACTCAAAAGAGCTCATAGACGGTGTGTCTGTTTGTGATTTTGACGTGACCAAGCTGTCCGTTTACACTCAGGGTATTGGCTTAACAGGTATCGAAGTTTATGACCTCCTGCGAGACGAATACGACATTCAGATCGAATTTGGTGATATTGGGAATATCTTAGCTTATATTTCGATTGGTGACCGCATCCAAGACATCGAACGTTTGGTCGGTGCTTTGGCGGATATCAAGAGACTCTACTCAAGAGATGGAAAAGATTTGATTGCTGGAGAATATATCCAGCCCGAGTTAGTGCTGTCTCCTCAGGAAGCCTTTTATTCAGAGAGAAGAAGTTTCACCTTGGATGAATCTGTTGGACATGTCTGTGGGGAATTTGTCATGTGCTATCCTCCAGGCATCCCAATCCTAGCACCAGGTGAACGCATTATACGAGAAATTGTAGACTATATCCAATTTGCCAAAGAACGTGGTTGTTCCCTCCAAGGAACGGAAGATCCAGAGGTCAATCACATCAACGTCATTAAGAGAAAGGAGAACTAGATGGATCTATGGTTTTCTGAAGTTCATACTCCAGATGTTAAATTGTCCTTGAGAACTGCAAAGCAACTCTATGCTGGAAAAAGTGAATGGCAGGATATCGAAGTATTAGATACGCCAGCTTTTGGAAAGATATTGATCTTAAATGGGCATGTCTTGTTTTCAGATGCAGATGATTTTGTTTACAATGAAATGACCGTTCACGTTCCCATGGCTGTCCACCCAAATCCAAAGAAAGTCTTGGTTATTGGGGGTGGTGACGGTGGTGTTGCCCAAGTATTAACCCTCTATCCTGAACTGGAGCAAATCGATATTGTGGAACCAGATGAGATGTTGGTTGAGGTCTGTCGTGAGTATTTCCCAGACTTTGCTGCAGGGCTAGATGATCCTCGTGTTACCATTTACTACCAAAATGGGCTACGCTTTTTGAGAAACTGTGAGGATGATTACGATATCATTATTAACGATGCGACGGATCCATTTGGACATACGGAAGGGCTCTTTACCAAGGAATTTTACGGGAACAGTTACAGAGCCTTGAAAGAAGACGGCATCATGATCTATCAGCATGGGAGTCCCTTCTTTGACGAGGATGAGTCAGCTTGCCGAAGCATGCACCGCAAGGTCAATCAAGCCTTTCCAATCAGCCGGGTTTATCAGGCACATATCCCAACCAGTCCTGCAGGCTATTGGTTGTTTGGATTTGCATCGAAAAAATATCACCCTGTTAAAGATTTTGACAAGGAAGGCTGGAAAAAACGCCAGCTTTTCACAGAATACTACACTGCAAACTTACACGTGGGAGCCTTTATGTTGCCCAAGTATGTTGAGGACATTTTAGAAGAAGAGGAAGGAAAAAAATGAGTCGCTTATTAGTTATTGGATGTGGGGGTGTTGCCCAAGTTGCTATTTCAAAGATTTGCCAAGATAGCGAAACCTTTACAGAGATTATGATTGCTAGCCGCACCAAGTCGAAATGTGATGACTTGAAGGCTAAATTAGAAGGGAAAACAAGTACAAAGATTGAAACAGCTGCTCTTGACGCTGACAAGGTTGAAGAAGTGATTGTTTTGATTGAAAGCTACAAACCAGAAGCTGTTTTGAACGTAGCTCTGCCTTATCAAGATTTGACCATTATGGATGCTTGCTTGGCAACAGGTGTCCACTATATCGATACCGCCAACTACGAGGCAGAGGATACAGAAGATCCTGAGTGGCGCGCTATCTATGAGAAACGTTGTAAGGAACTTGGTTTTACAGCCTACTTTGACTACTCGTGGCAGTGGGCTTATCAGGAGAAATTTAAAGAAGCGGGCTTAACTGCTCTTCTCGGTTCTGGTTTCGACCCAGGTGTGACCAGTGTCTTTTCAGCTTATGCTCTCAAACACTATTTTGATGAAATCCACTATATCGACATTCTAGACTGTAATGGTGGTGACCACGGTTATCCATTTGCGACAAACTTTAACCCAGAAATCAATCTCCGTGAGGTTTCTGCGCCAGGTTCTTACTGGGAAGATGGAAAATGGGTCGAAGTCGAAGCCATGTCAATCAAGCGTGAGTACGATTTCCCTCAGGTTGGACAAAAAGACATGTATCTCCTTCACCACGAAGAAATTGAATCATTGGCCAAAAACATTCCTGGAGTCAAACGGATTCGTTTCTTTATGACTTTTGGCCAATCTTATCTAACGCATATGAAATGCTTGGAAAACGTTGGTCTTCTTCGTACGGATGCTATTAACTTTAATGGACAAGACATTGTGCCAATCCAATTTTTGAAAGCCTTGCTTCCAGATCCAGCCAGCCTTGGTCCACGCACAGTTGGTAAAACCAATATCGGTTGTATCTTTACAGGTGTAAAAGATGGTGTTGAAAAGACCATCTACATCTACAATGTTTGCGACCATCAGGAATGTTACGCCGAAGTTGGTTCACAAGCAATTTCTTACACCACTGGAGTTCCAGCTATGATTGGGACAAAATTAGTGATGAATGGTACTTGGAAACAACCTGGAGTCTATAACCTTGAAGAATTGGATCCAGATCCATTCATGGAAGCTTTGAATGAGTATGGATTACCTTGGGTTGTGGTTGAAAACCCGCAAATGGTGGACTAATGAAGTTAGAACAAGTACCCACACCAGCTTATGTCATTGACTTGGCCAAGTTAGAAGCAAACTGTCGCATTCTAAAATATGTACAAGAAGAAGCTGGATGCAAAGTTTTACTTGCCCAAAAGGCTTATTCCCTCTATAAAACCTATCCCTTGATTAGCCAGTATCTATCTGGTACGACGGCTAGTGGACTTTATGAAGCTAAGCTGGCTAGAGAAGAGTTTCCGGGGGAAGTCCATGTCTTTGCTCCAGCTTTCAAGGATGCAGACTTGGAGGAATTGCTGGAAATAACGGACCATATCGTCTTCAACTCAGAGAGACAGTTGCGTAAACATGGACCTCGTTGCCGAGAGGCTGGTATCAGTGTCGGTTTGCGCCTCAACCCTCAATGTTCTACCCAAGGTGATCACGCGCTCTATGACCCTTGTGCTCCGGGATCTCGGTTTGGAGTTAGCCTAGACAAGATACCGAGTGATTTGTTGGATTTAGTGGACGGACTTCATTTTCATACTCTTTGTGAGCAAGGTTCAGATGATTTAGAGACAACTTTGAAAGCAGTAGAAGCGCAGTTTGGACCCTATTTGTATCAAGTTAAATGGCTCAATATGGGTGGTGGACACCACATCACCAGAGAAGACTACGATGTGGATTTGCTGATTTCAGAAATCAAGCGTATCCGAGAAACTTACAATCTTGAAGTCTATATCGAGCCGGGTGAAGCTATTGCGCTCAATGCGGGTTCTCTAGCAACTGAAGTATTGGACATTGTCGAAAACGGTATGGATATTTTGGTTTTAGATGCCTCTGCGACCTGCCATATGCCAGATGTACTTGAAATGCCCTATCGTCCACCTCTGAGAAATGGATTTGAACCGCAGGAAAAAGCCCATACCTATAGACTTTCTTCTAATACCTGCCTGACGGGTGATGTGATTGGTGATTATAGTTTTGAAAATCCAGTCCAAATCGGTGATAGACTTTACTTTGAAGACATGGCTATTTACTCCTTTGTCAAAAATAATACCTTTAATGGTATTGGCTTGCCAAGTCTCTATCTCATGGACGAGCAGGGAGACTGCAGCTTAGTCAAAGCCTTCGGTTATCAAGACTTTAAAGGGAGGTTATCATGATGGACAGTCCAAAGAAATTAGGCTATCGTATGCCAGCAGAGTATGAACCCCATCATGGCACCCTCATGATATGGCCGACTCGACCAGGTTCATGGCCTTTTCAAGGAAAGGCTGCAAAAAAAGCATTTAGCCAAATTATCAAGACCATAGCAGAAGGGGAAAGAGTCTATCTTTTGGTGGAGCAGGACCATCTATCTGAAGCCCAATCCTATCTTGGAGAAAAGGTTGTTTATTTAGATATTCCTACTAATGATGCCTGGGCGCGTGATACGGGGCCGACTATTCTTGTCAATGATAAAAGAGAAAGATTGGCAGTCGATTGGTCTTTTAATGCCTGGGGTGGTGCTGTCGATGGTCTTTATCAAGATTATGAAGAGGATAACCAAGTAGCCAGTCGTTTTGCAGAAGTTTTAGAGATACCTGTTTATGATGCCAAACCTTTTGTACTGGAAGGCGGCGCGATCCATAGCGATGGTCAAGGGACCATTCTTGTGACTGAAAGCTGCTTACTCAGTCCTGGACGCAATCCCCACCTGTCTAAAGAGCAAATTGAAAACACCTTATTAGAGAGCCTTGGCGCTGAAAAAGTTATTTGGCTTCCTTATGGTATTTATCAGGACGAAACCAATGAACACGTTGACAATGTTGCAGCCTTTGTTGGTCCTGCAGAACTTGTTTTAGCTTGGACAGACGACAAAAGCGATCCTCAGTATGCCGTGTCTGCAGCTGATCTTGTGCTTTTAGAAAAAGAAACAGATGCAAAAGGGCGTACCTTCACCATTCATAAATTGCCAATCCCAGCGCTTCATCAAGTTGTAACCGAAGAGGATTTGTCAGGCTACATCTATGAAGAAGGGGAAGAAGAGCGTTATGCAGGTGAACGTCTTGCAGCTTCCTATGTCAATTTCTATATTGCAAACAAGTCTGTCTTAGTGCCCCAGTTTGAGGATGTAAACGACCAAGTGGCCCTAGATATCCTCAGCAAGTGTTTCCCAGACCGTAAGGTCGTAGGAATTCCAGCCAGAGATATTCTCTTAGGTGGTGGCAATATTCACTGTATCACCCAACAAATCCCAGAATAGGAGAAAAAGATGAGAAATGTAAAAGTTGCAGCGATCCAGATGCAATGCGCCAAGGATGTGGCGACAAATATCCAAACAGCGGAACGTCTAGTACGTCAAGCTGCAGAACAAGGCGCACAAATTATTCTCTTGCCCGAGTTGTTTGAACGTCCCTATTTCTGTCAGGAACGCCAGTATGACTACTACCAGCATGCTCAGTCGGTGACAGAAAATACAGCCATTCAGCATTTTAAAACCATTGCCAAGGAGCTAAAGGTCGTTTTACCCATCAGTTTCTACGAGAAAGATGGCAATGTCTTGTATAACTCAATCGCCGTCATTGATGCTGATGGAGAAGTGCTGGGCGTTTATCGGAAGACCCACATACCAGATGATCATTATTATCAAGAAAAATTTTACTTTACGCCTGGTAACACTGGTTTCAAGGTCTGGGATACTCGCTATGCTAAGATTGGGATTGGCATCTGTTGGGATCAATGGTTTCCTGAAACGGCGCGCTGTCTTGCGTTGAATGGGGCAGAATTGCTCTTTTACCCAACCGCTATCGGTTCAGAGCCTATCTTAGATACGGATAGTTGCGGTCACTGGCAACGTACCATGCAAGGGCACGCAGCAGCAAATATTGTCCCAGTCATTGCAGCCAATCGTTACGGTTTGGAAGAAGTCACTCCTAGTGAGGAAAATGGCGGACAGAGTTCTAGTCTTGACTTCTACGGTTCCTCCTTTATGACGGATGAAACAGGAGCTATTCTAGAGAGAGCTGAAAGACAAGGAGAAGCTGTTCTGTTAGCAACTTATGACCTTGATAAGGGAGCAAGCGAGCGCCTAAATTGGGGACTGTTTCGTGATAGAAGACCCGAAATGTACCAACGAATTACGGACTAGAAGGTAAATTTCATAATAAACATTTAATATTCATGCCTGTCTTACAAAAATGTAAGATAGGCTTTTTAAATGTAAGATAGGTGTACGATTATACGCGGAAATGTATGCTATACTCTATGTAGATAAAAAAGAAAGAGGTTTATTATGAAAAAATGGAATGCGACACAGTTGAAGTATCTGATGGCGGCAGTAATGGTTCTGGACCATATCCCTCATATCACCGGGATCGTTTCTCCTTTGTGGGAAGGTATCTTTCACGCCTTGACCCGTTGTGTGGGAGTTTGGTTTGCGTATATGGCTATGGAAGGTTTTATCTATACTCGAAACTTGAAAAACTACCTCATCCGTCTCTGGTCTTGGGCGCTGATCATGTTTGCTGGAAATAGCCTTCTCAATACTCTGTTTGCCTCTAAGGGTGTAATGGTTACTAATAATATTTTCTTGACTTTGGCCATCGGTGTCACCATGCTTTGGATTGGTTTTCCCAGAAAAGAGTTGGATAAAAAGGAGAAGTTGTGGCGTCGTATTGGGCTTGCTGGGCTCTTGATTTTCGGGTGTCTTTTTACCGAGGGTGGCATCACCATGCTACCATTTCTCTTGATTAGTTACTCTTGTCGAAATCGCAAGGGCTTGCGAAATCTCCTCTATGCCTTTCTGTGGGCCTTCTTGTTAGTGACTTCCATCCAAATTTACGACACTTGGCACCAAACACTGGAAATGATGCTTTACAATTCTGACTGGCTCTTTATCACCGTATTTCCTTTTATGGCTTTGTATAATGGACAGCGAGGAAAAGAAACTAGTTGGAGTAAATATTTCTTTTATATTTTCTACCCAGCTCATCTATGGATTATAACTTTGATTGCTTATTTGCTTAAGTAGATTCAATATCCATTAGCTCCTTCTTGCTTAAAATGCGAGAGGAGCTTTTCTGTATCTGGAATTCCCAACAAAACATGTTATAATAGTTTTAGAAAGGACGAGGTTTATGGCGAGCATACTTGTAATTGAAGATAATAATGAAATCCAGGAAATCTTAAGAACCCTTCTTGCAGAGGAACACGAGGTGATTCAAGCATTTTCTGGGACAGAAGGTATCATGCAATTTGACAAAGGTGGCATTGATCTCGTTTTGCTAGATATCATGCTCCCTGGGAAAAATGGCGACCAAGTCTTGCAAGCTATTCGACAAACTAGTCAGACTCCGGTCATCATGCTTACTGCTTTAGGTGATAAAAAGCTCATCAGCCAATATCTACTAGACGGTGCCAATGATTATGTGGTAAAACCTTTTGATTTGGACGAAGTCTTTGCCAGAGTCACCGTGCAATTACGCCAAAGTGGTGAACATCAGTCAGGAGATCGAAGAGAAATTGATAACTTCGTACAAAGCTTTAAAAATATCCAGTTCGATGCGGATAGTTTTGAAATAAGTAACGCAACTGAAACCATTCGCCTTGCAAAGAAAGAGTGTCAGATTCTCCAAATGTTGCTCCAGTACCCTAAAAAGATCTTCACCAAGGAAGAACTCTATGAATTGATTTGGGAAGAAAGTTACCTGCCTGGAGACAATACGCTCAACACCCATCTAAGCAATCTCCGTAAAAAACTGCATCAACTGGATCCAAATCACGAGTACATCGAAACCGTTTGGGGAGTTGGTGTTCGATTAAAAGGAGATAAGTAATGATTTACATTTTGATATCTATATTGCTCCTCATTAACATCATTTTGGCGATTTCTTTGATTCGCTATCATATAGCAATTAGAGATTTAAGCAGACAAATCGAAGAAAAGATTCGCTCTGGTAGCATGAAGAGGATCGGTGTAAATTTCTTTTCAAAGACCATTTTGCGTCTACATAACCAAATTGAGAATCTATTTCAAGAAGTGGAGCAAAACCAGCTAATCATGAAGCGTGAAAAACGCACCCTAGATATGGCAATCAGTAACATTGCTCATGATATTCGGACACCTTTAACAATCGCTTCAGGATACACTCAGCAACTAATAAAACACCCCGATAATAGTTCAGAAACCTTAAATAAAATAGCCCATCATCAGGATTTGGTTTCCAAACGGTTGGAGGCTCTCCTCGAATACCGTCATTTGATGGAAGGCGCAGTCAAACCGAAACTGGAAGAACCTGATTTATCAACTTTTATAACGAAAAAGACTTTAGCTTATTACGACGTTTTTCAATCTTCACATATTGTTCTTGATTTTAACGTTGAACCAGGATTGAAAACGACGACTGATGAGGACTTGCTTGATCGAATTATACAAAACCTCCTTGGAAATGTTCTCAAGCACGGCAAGGAGAAGGCTCGACTTTCCTTGAAAAAGGAAGAAAATAGACTTGTTTTGGAAATTGATAATCTAGTCAAAAAACCTATCAAGAATATAGACAATCTCAGCAATCGTTTTTATTCTGAAAATATGTCAGATACCGAAGAATCCTCTGGTTTAGGTCTCTATATTACTGAGGAATTAGTTCATCTTCTTGGAGCGGATATGAAGCTAGCCACTGATGGAGAATGGTTTTCAGTCTTTATTTATCTTTAACAGAAGAAACCTCCTCTATATCCTAGAGGAGGTCCTTTTTATAAGCTTTTCTTCTTGAAAATAATCAGTCCACTGAAAGAGAAGAAAAGTATGACTGTTACGCAAACCGTGATGGTATAGAGAATAGCTTGACTATTAGTGGTCATAGCATAGGCAAAATCTAGAATTAAATATCTAAGAATTTCAATGTCTGGGAAAACAAGAATTGGAATAGAAAGGACGATAGAGCTAATCAGATAACCAATAAATACGGCAAGATAAGAATGAGTTAGGTAGAGAATAAAGGAGACAATCGAAAGCCAAGCGAGAAGGCATAGAAATTGAAGGGAAATCGTCAAGAGGAGATTAGTAACAAAACCATCAGGTATTGTACCAAGTCCATTTAGTAGAGTCGCGGGAATAAAGGCAATCACAAGACTTGTGATGAGTTGTAAGAGAGCGATACTTGCTAGTACAAAGAATTTAGCAAGGAAAAATTCTGTACGAGAAACACCAACTGTCAAACTATTTTTATAAAGCTTGCCGATTAGATCGACCCCAAGAACTAAACACACTAGAATAATACAGAGGAAAACGAGGTTTGAGCCGTTATTTGACGCGTTGATTAGAGCTTCTATCCCATTCCAACCATGGGTAGGAAGCTCAGGTGGTGCTGCTTGAACTGACATTAGATGCCCTGTAGCGCCAATAGTAGCACCCAGTAACATAAGTACAAAGAGAATGAATTCTGTAATCCAGAATCCTTTGGAGCGGAAAAGACGGTAAAAATCTGCTTGAATGGTATGTATCATGATTTTTCTCCTATTCTACCAATTGGGTGAAGTATTCTTCTAGGTTTTGACGGGCAAAGTAAATCTCATCAATAGCAACATCGGACAAAGTTAGTTGCTTGAGAATCTGTTTAACATCTTGTTCATTACCAAAGATATGGATTTCATTTTCAGGGTTTACAACCTTAAACTGGAGCTGGATTTGTTCTTTCAATACCTGACAAGCTCTTTCTTTATCACTTGTTTTAAGCACAATATAATCCTCACTCAGTGTTTCAAATTCAGCTTTACTGATTTCACGGATAATCTTACCTTGATCCAGAATACCAAAGCGATTAGCTAAGAGATAGAGTTCTGACAAGATATGACTAGAGATGAGTATAGTTATGCCTTTTTCTTGATTGAGTCGCTGGATCATGAGACGAAATTCTTTGATTCCAATCGGATCGAGACCATTAATAGGTTCATCAAGAATCAGGAAGTCGGGTTTTGTTAGGAGGGCAATGGCGATACCAAGTCTTTGTTTCATTCCTAGTGAGAAATCACGAAAGACTTTTTTACCTGTATCTGACAAGCCAACATAGTCCAAGGTCTCCTGAATCACCTTATCAGCATTTGGAATATGACGTATCATACAATAATATTTAAGGTTTTGATAAGCTGTCAAGTGATTGTGAGCTACAGGTGATTCGATAACTGAACCTACTCGAGATAAGGCCTTGGTCCACTCATTTTGTTCTTGGCTAGAGAAGAGGGAAACTGTACCTTTGTCCGCAAACAATAATTGAGTAATTATTTTGATAAGAGTAGTTTTACCTGCTCCGTTTTTTCCAATTAGACCATAAATATCTCCCTCTTTTATGGTTAGACTAAGATCTTGAAGAATAGCTTGGTTAGCAAATTGTTTGGTCAGTCCATGAATTTCGAGTACTGTTTTCATGATTTTCTCCTTTTGATTTATTTTTCTAACTTTAGTATAAGGTATAGAAATCAAAGAAACATCAAGTAATTCTAAAGAGTTTCTAAAGTTTTGTAATTCTTAAAAGAAACAAAACCCAGTTGATATGAACTGGGCTTTTTTTACTATAAAATATACTTCTCAATGGCACGCGCAACGCCGTCTTCTTCGTTGCTGGCTGTAACGTCATTAGCAAGGGATTTGACATGGTCGCTGGCATTTCCCATTGCAATGCCAAGTCCTGCAAACTGAAGCATTTCGATATCGTTATTGGCATCGCCCATGGCCATAATTTCTGAGGGCTCGATCTTCAAAATCGCTGCTAGTCGAGAAAGAGCAGTAGCCTTTGTCGTTCCAAGTGGCATGGCTTCATAAATGACAGGCTGTGAACGAACTCCGCTAAATCGTTGGCAGAGTTCCTCAGCAAACCGTTGCTCAAAATCGTCTGTTTGCTCTTTGGTTCCTAAAAACATACCTTGGAACATTCGATATTTGCCACTGGTCGCCTCCTCAAGGGAGATTTCAGTCAGGTCTGAAAAGACTAGCTTGGCATCATTTTGAACGATTTGATTGGGCTTGCCACCGAGGACAAAATAATGTTCCTCATCAAAAAGAGTTAACTGGACGTCGCTTTTTTCAGCTAGGTCATAGAGGTATTCGATGTCAGCTGGACTGAGTTCTTGCCAGTCCACTAGACTCCAGTCACTGGTCTGGTGGGTTGAACAACCGTTATTGACAATAACATACTCATTCTGAAGGTCCAGTCCTAGTTTTTTATAGTAGGGAAGGACACCGAAAAGCGGGCGACCTGTACAGAGAACCAGTTTGACACCTTTTTCAATGGCTTGGTGAATGGCAGTGATGTGGGCTTGCGGGATTTCCTTAGCTTCATTGAGGAGGGTTCCGTCCATATCCAAGGCTAGTAGTTTAATCATAAGACTTCCTTTTCTAGGTGTTTTGCTTTTATTATAGCATATAGACTATGAAATGTCTGACAGAATTGTAACATTTGACTTTCCTTTTCTTGAAAAACAAAATAAATTCATTTATAATATGTATACTTAATATTTAAGGAGAAATAATGTCAAAGTATCAATTTAATTCAATTTATAAAAACGATGAAACAGAGTCTACAGGTCTTCTGTTCATCAAAGTCTACAACAAGTGGGAAAGCAACTTAAAAAGAGTTTTGAAATCAGTTGGTCTTACTCTGCCTCAATTTATCGTTTTGACTTCGCTTTTGTTTCTGTCTAATAGAGAGGAATATGTAACGCAAGTTGATATCGCTCGGTTCACTGGTATGGATGTCATGACGGTTTCCCAGATTGTTAGGCTACTGGAGAAGAAGGACTACATTAAACGCGATCAACATCCAAAGGATAGTCGGGCAAAACTGGTCTCAGTGACGAAGTCTGGCGCAGAGAAGGTCAATCAAGCTTTACCTTTAGTAGAAGGGGTTGATGAAGAATTTTTTGAAAAACTATCTAACGATAGAGAAGTTTTTAATCGTTTGTTAGTAGAGTTGGAGGATAAAAATGCCTAGATATTGGGTTGGAGTTGTTTCAAAGAACCATGTTTTAAGAGGAGTTGAAGGGAATTTTTGCCAGGTCTGTCATGGAAAGGGCGGCCCCTTAAACCGTATGAAAAAAGGTGACTATTTTTTATACTATAGTCCAAAATACGATATGAACGGTCAAGATAAGTTACAGGCTTTTGTGGCCGTAGGTAAAATTACAGATGACAAAGCCTATCAAGTAGAGCAGTTCGAAGGATTCTTTCCCTTTAGACGAAATGTCGAGTATTATCAACCAGTCAAAGATTGCTCCATAGAAATAGCTAGACAACATCCTGAATGGAAAGACTATACTTCTCGACTTCGTTATGGACATTTTGAAGTTTCCAAAGACTTTTTCCTCTATATCTTTCAGCATATGAAAGTGGATGATGAAGGATGATTGATTTGCTAATTAAATGATTGTCAACTAGAATTTTGGATTTGGACTGTGAAGCGAACTTTGCTATAATAGAGTAAGAAACTTTGATAAACCAAACGAGGCAGAGATGAAATTACTTTATACTGATATTCGGACTTCTTTGACAGATATTTTAACCAGAGAGGCAGAAGAGCTAGTTGCTGCTGGCAAGCGGGTCTTCTACATCGCCCCCAACTCTCTTTCATTTGAAAAAGAACGCGCCGTGCTGGAATGCTTGTCCCAGCAGGCTTCTTTTGCGATTACCGTCACGCGTTTCACTCAAATGGCTCGTTACCTAATCTTGAATGATTTACCAGCTAATACCAGTCTGGATGATATCGGGCTTGGGATGGCTTTTTATAAGTGTCTTGCGGAACTCGATTCCAAGGACTTACGTGTTTATGGTGCGATTAAGCAGGATCCTCAATTTATCCAGCAGTTGATTGAACTTTATCATGAGATGACGACTGCTCAGATGAGCTTTTTGGACTTAGAAAGTTTGACGGATGAGGACAAGAGAGCAGATTTACTCTTGATTTTTGAGAAAGTAACAGCCTATCTCAATCAAGGTCAGTTGGCTCAGGGAAGTCAGTTGTCCCATTTGATTGAGGCTATTGAGAATGGCAAGGTAAGTAGTGATTTCAGTCAGATTGCCTTGGTTATTGATGGATTTACTCGTTTTTCTGCCGAGGAAGAGCGTGTAGTGGATCTACTTCATCGAAAAGGTGCCGAGATTGTTATTGGGGCCTGTGCAAGCAAGAAAGCCTATACCAGTCCGTTCTCTGAAGGGAATCTCTACCAAGCCAGTGTGGAATTTCTTCATCATTTGGGGGCAAAATACCAAACGCCTGCTCAGGATCGTTCTCAGATACATGAGAAGATGGATTGTTTTGACAAGGCCTCTCGTTTGCTGGAGTCTTCTTATGACTTTTCAGAACTCGCTTTAGATGTTGATGAGAAGGACCGTGAAAACCTGCAAATCTGGTCTTGTTTGATGCAAAAAGAGGAGTTGGAGCTGGTAGCTCGCGCTATTCGTCAGAAATTACATGACAATCCAGATCTGAGTTACAAGAATTTCCGTATTCTGCTGGGGGATGTGTCTTCTTACCAGTTATCACTGAAAACCATTTTTGACCAGTACCAGATTCCTTTCTATCTTGGTAGAAGTGAATCCATGGCTCACCACCCTTTGACTCAGTATGTCGAATCTATTTTGCGTTTGAAACGTTACCGTTTCCGTCAGGAAGATTTGATTAATCTCCTCAGAACTGGTCTGTATACTGACCTTAGCCAAGCGGATATTGATGCTTTCGAGCAATATCTCCGCTATCTTGGTATCAATGGCTTGCCAGCTTTTCAGCAGACCTTTACCAAATCCCACCATGGAAAATTTGATTTAGAGCGTTTAAATTCTCTTCGTCTGCGCGTTTTGGCGCCACTTGAAACCTTATTTGCCAGTCGAAAACAAAAGGCTGAAAATCTCTTGCAAAAGTGGAATACTTTTCTAAAAAATGCTGCTTTAAGCAAGCAGATGCAAGAATTGACAGCTACTATGGAAACACTAGAACAGGAAAGACAAGCCGAAGTTTGGAAAGCCTTCTGCCATGTTTTAGAACAATTTGCGACCGTTTTTTCCGGTTCACAAGTTAGTCTAGAGGACTTCCTGTCCTTGCTTCATTCTGGGATGAGTTTGTCCCAGTATCGCACCATTCCAGCAACTGTTGATACTGTTCTGGTGCAGAGTTACGATCTGATTGCCCCTCTGACCGCTGACTTTGTCTACGCCATTGGGCTGACTCAGGATTATTTACCCAAAATTGCGCAAAACACCAGTCTGTTAACAGACGAAGAAAGACAAAGCCTAAACCAAGCAACTGAGGAGGGAGTGCAATTACTGATTGCAAGTAGCGAAAATCTCAAGAAAAATCGCTATACCATGCTTTCTTTAGTCAATGCTGCTCGTAAGCAGTTGGTGTTGTCAGCTCCAAGTCTCCTCAATGAAAATGAGAGCAAGGAATCGGCCTATCTTCAGGAACTGGTGAGTTTTGGATTTAGCCGAATAGAGAAGAAGATTCATCAAAAAAGTCTGTCTAAGGATGATATGGGTTCTTATCACAGTCTTTTGTCTAGTCTGGTTGCCTATCACCAGCAGGCAGGTTCAAGTGAAAATGAAAAAGATGTCACCTTTGTCAAGGTTTTGGCTCGTGTCATGGGGAAAAAACTAGATCAAAAAGGTCTTACAAATCCTGCACTCCCAACTAGTCCAAGCAGCAAGCCATTAGAGAAAGAGACCTTGCAGGCTCTCTACCCTGCTGACAAGGAGTTTTACCTGTCTACTTCTGGTTTGACAGAATTTTACCGCAATGAATACAGTTATTTCCTCCGTTATGTCTTAGGTTTGCAGGAAGAATTGCGCCTGCGTCCAGATGCTCGCAGTCACGGGAATTTCTTGCACCGTATTTTTGAACGTGCCTTGAAACTACCTGCTGAAAATTCCTTTGATCAGCGTTTGGAGCAAGCTATCAAGGAAACCAGCCAAGAACGCGAATTTGAAGCTATTTATCAGGAAAGTTTGGAAGCCCAGTTTACCAAGGAAGTTCTACTTGATGTCGCGCGAACTACGGGCCACATCCTTCGTCATAATCCAGCTATCGAAACCATTCAAGAGGAGGCAACATTTGGTGGTAAAGATCAAGCCTTTATTCAATTGGATAATGGTCGCAGTGTCCATGTGCGAGGCAAGGTTGACCGTATTGACCGCCTGAAAGCTGATGGAGCGCTAGGAGTGGTGGACTATAAGTCTAGTTTGACCCAATTCCAGTTTCCTCATTTCTTTAATGGGCTTAATTCCCAACTGCCTACCTATCTTGCTGCCCTAAAAAGAGAAGGGGAGCAGAACTTTTTCGGTGCCATGTACTTGGAAATGGCTGAGCCTGTCCAATCTTTATTAGCTGTTAAAAGTCTGGCAGGAGCAGTAGCAGAAGTCAGCAAGTCTATGAAATACCAGGGACTCTTTTTAGAGAAAGAAAGCAGTCACTTGGGCGAATTTTACAACAAAAACAAGGCTAATCAGCTGACAGACGAGGAATTCCAGCTCTTATTGGACTACAATGCCCATCTTTACAAGAAGGCAGCTGAGAAGATTTTACAAGGTCAGTTCGCCATCAATCCATACACAGAGAATGGCAGAAGTATTGCCCCATACGTTCAACAACATCAGGCTATTACTGGCTTTGAAGCAAACTACCATCTAGGTCAAGCTCGTTTTCTAGAGAAGTTAGAGCTAGCTGATGGCAAACGACTGGTCGGAGAAAAACTCAAGCAAGCTTGGTTTGAAAAAATGAGAGAGGAGTTGAATCGATGAAGCCTATTTCCTTTTTAACTGAGGAAGAAATTAAAAAATTGCAAGAAGCAGAAGCGAGTTCGAGCAAGGAACAAAAGAAAACTGCCGAGCAAATCGAAGCCATTTATACCGAAGGGCAAAATATCCTTGTTTCAGCCTCTGCTGGTTCAGGGAAGACCTTTGTTATGGCCGAGCGCATTTTGGATCAATTGGCGCGAGGTGTGGAAATCAGCCAACTCTTTATCTCGACCTTTACCGTCAAGGCTGCTACTGAACTCAAGGAACGTTTGGAGAAAAAAATCAGCCAACAAATCCAAGAAACCGATGATCTCGATCTCAAACAACACTTGGGACGTCAATTGGCAGATCTACCAAACGCTGCCATCGGAACCATGGACTCTTTCACACAAAAATTCCTTGGCAAGCATGGTTATCTGATTGATATCGCACCGAATTTCCGTATTCTACAAAATGAAAGTGAACAGTTACTCTTAAAGAACGAAGTTTTTCATCAAGTTTTTGAAGAGCATTATCAAGGTGAGAATAAAGAGAAATTTAGTAGTTTGGTGAAGAACTTTGCTGGGCGTGGCAAGGATGAACGTGGTCTGCGCCAACAAGTCTACAAAATCTATGACTTTTTACAATCCACCAGCAGTCCCCAAAAATGGCTGAGCGACTCTTTTCTCAAAGGGTTTGAAGAAGCTGACTTTGCAATTGAAAAAGACAAACTGACCGAGCAAATCAAGCAGGCGCTTTGGGATTTGGAAAGCTTCTTCCGTTATCATCTGGATAACGATGCCAAGGAGTTTCCAAAAGCTGCCTATTTAGAAGCTGTGCAAGATGTTTTGGATGAAATTGGCTCCTTAAATCACGAGTCCGATAGTCAGACTTATCAAAAAGTTCTTTCACGTGTTGTCGCTATCTCGAAGGAGAAAAATGGTCGGGCTCTTGCTAACTCTAGTCGAAAGGCTGATTTGAAGCCACTTGCAGATGCTTATAACGAGGAGAGAAAATCCCAGTTTGCAAAACTTGGACAACTAGCAGACCAGATAACGATTCTCGACTATCAAGAACGTTTTCATGAAGACACCTGGGAGTTAGCTAAAACTTTTCAAAACTTTATGAGCGATTTTGTGGAGGCTTATCGTGAACGTAAACGCCAGGAAAATGCCTTTGAATTTGCTGATATTAGCCATTACACCATTGAAATTTTAGAGAATTTCCCACAAATTCGTGAGGCATATCAGGAACGTTTCCATGAAGTCATGGTCGATGAGTATCAGGATACCAACCACATTCAAGAACGAATGCTGGAATTGTTATCTAATGGTCAAAATCGCTTTATGGTGGGGGATATCAAGCAGTCCATCTACCGTTTCCGTCAGGCAGACCCGCAGATTTTCAATGAAAAATTCCAAAGCTATGCGCATAATCCTAAAGAGGGGAAGTTGATACTCCTCAAGGAAAATTTCCGTAGCAGTTCAGAAGTGCTATCAGCAACCAATGATGTTTTTGGACGCCTTATGGACCAAGAGGTCGGCGAAATCAACTATGATAGCATGCACCAGCTTGTTTTTGCCAATACCAAACTAACTCCCAATCTAGACAACAAGGCAGAATTTCTCCTCTACGATAAGGACGATAGTGGGCAAGAGGAGGAAGAAAGTGATGCAGACACGAAACTCACAGGAGAAATGCGCTTAGTCATCAAGGAAATCCTAAAGCTCCATCAAGAGAATGGTGTAGCCTTTAAGGAAATTGCTCTTTTGACTTCCAGTCGCAGTCGTAATGATCAGATACTCCTCGCTCTGTCAGAGTATGGAATTCCTGTGAAAACAGACGGAGAGCAGAATAATTACCTCCAATCCCTAGAAGTGCAAGTCATGTTGGATACCCTTCGTGTCATCCACAATCCTCTCCAAGACTATGCCTTGGTTGCCCTTATGAAGTCTCCAATGTTTAGCTTCGATGAGGACGAGCTGGCACGTTTGTCCCTTCAAAAAGCAGCTGATAAAGTACAAGAGAATCTTTATGAGAAACTGCTTCATGCTCAAAAACAAACAGCTGAGCAGAAAGAGTTAATTCACAAACCTTTAGAGGAAAAACTAAATCAATTCATGGATATTTTGGATTCTTGGCGCTTATATGCCAAAACCAACTCCCTTTATGACCTGATTTGGAAGATATACAACGATCGTTTTTACTATGATTATGTCGGAGCTTTGCCTAACGGTCCTGCCAAACAAGCCAATCTCTATGCTTTAGCTTTGAGAGCAGACCAGTTTGAAAAGAGTAATTTCAAGGGCTTGTCTCGTTTTATTCGTATGATTGACCAGGTTTTGGAAGCACAGCATGATCTTGCAAGTGTAGCCGTCGCACCGCCTAAAGATGCAGTGGAACTCATGACCATTCACAAGAGTAAAGGTTTGGAGTTTCCTTATGTCTTTATCCTCAACATGGATCAGGACTTCAATAAGCAAGACTCGATGTCAGACGTTATTCTCAGTCGTAAAAATGGGCTTGGTGTCAAATACATTGCCAAGGTGGAAACAGGAGCAGTAGAAGCCCACTATCCGAAAACCATTAAACTCTCCATTCCTAGCCTCACTTATACGCAAAATGAAGAAGAGCTACAACTGGCTAGCTATTCTGAGCAAATGCGTCTACTGTATGTTGCTATGACACGGGCTGAGAAAAAGCTCTATCTTGTCGGTAAGGGCTCTCGTGAAAAGCTAGAAGCCAAGGAGTATCCAAGATCTGAAAACGGAAAACTCGATAAACATACCAGACTTCAAGCCAAGAATTTCCAAGATTGGATCTGGGCGATCACTAAAGTATTTGCCAAAGACCATCTCAACTTTAGCTATCGTTTTGTTGGTGAAGACCAGCTGACCAGAGAAGCTATCGGAGAATTGGAAAACAAGAGCCCTCTACAAGATAGTTCTCAAGCAGACAATCGCCAGTCAGAAACTATCAAAGAAGCTCTGGAAATGCTAAAAGAAGTAGAAGTCTATAATACTCTTCACCGTGCGGCTATTGAACTTCCTAGCGTCCAAACTCCTAGCCAAATCAAGAAATTCTACGAACCAGTAATGGATATGGAAGGGGTACAAATTGCTAACCAAACCAAATCAACAGAGAAGCAAATCAGCTTCGATTTACCAGATTTTTCAACTAAAGAAAAGGTAACTGGAGCTGAGATTGGTAGTGCCACTCACGAACTCATGCAGAGAATTGACCTTAGTCAGCGACCAACACTTGCTAGCCTGAAAGATACTCTCAAACAAGTTCAGACTAGTCCAGCTGTAAGAGACAAGATCAATCTTTCTAAAATTCTCGCCTTCTTTGAAACACCACTTGGTCAGGAAATTCTCGCTAATACCGGCCATCTCTATCGCGAGCAACCTTTTTCTATGCTCAAGCGGGACCAGAAGAGTCAAGAAGACTTCGTTGTCCGTGGGATCTTGGATGGCTATCTGCTTTATGAGGATCGCATCGTTCTTTTTGACTACAAGACTGACCGTTATGATCAACCAAGTCAACTCATAGACCGCTACCGTGGTCAGTTAGCCCTATACGGAGAGGCCTTATCTCGAGCCTATTCGATTGAAAATATTGAAAAATACTTGATTTTACTCGGCAAAGACGATGTTCAAGTTTTAAAAGTATAATCTAGAAAGGAGACCTCATGCCACTTCCAGTTAGAAAATCCTTGCACGATGCGGTTTTACAGGCTTCAAAAGCCGATACTTGGGATCAAGCTACCAAGGAATGGAATGAAGTTTCCTTGATTTTTAATGGCATTGGCCGTAGTAATTGTGTCTGCGGGAACGCCATAAAATACACCTACGAACTCTTTAACGGAGTTACAGGCCAACGTCTCTTCCCTATAGGAAGCGACTGTGTTCGCCATTTTCATCGTATTAGCCTCGATCAGCAACTGGAAGAGGAAGAAAGACTACTCAGAAAAGTTGAAAACCTAACCAGAAAGGCCCAGAAAAAGGAAAAAATCAATATCAATAAAAGCGATTTTGACGAAAAACTTCTAAAATGGTTTTGGGAAAAAGGTATTTTCAAAGCCAATCGTGGCAATCAATTCGCACCTGAGAGAGACTATCAGATCTTCCTAGAAGTCTTTCAAGGTGGAAGTTGGACCAAGGCAGAGCCAAAAAAGAAGGCTCGTCTGGAAGAAGTCCTTGAAAAGTGCATCAAACCCTTTCTATTTGGTAAGTCTGATGACCACCTATACCTTATCAAGCTAGGTAAGGAGAAAATAGATTACGAGCAGCATTTACGGATTCAGGCAGAGAAGGAACGCAAGAAAAGAGATAAAATCGCCAAGCAATACGCTGACAACCTCATTCTTGCCATGGGTCCTGCAGAACGAGCCTATCAAGATTACTTTGGCTTTACAGAATCCTTGACCCAAGAAGAACGAAAGTGGGAGAAAATCCTCTTTGGTAAGAATAGAGACGAACGGGCTATCAAGGCTAAACAAAACCAAAAGGAGTTGGAAAAGGATCAGCGAATTGCAAATCAAGATCCTATTGAACGAAAGCAGAAGCAGACTTGGCTTCTCAATTCCTATTTTCGGGATTTGCCTGATGAAAAATCCAGATTTTCTCGGCTCCTATTAGAATATCGAAAAAGTGGAGAAGTACGCTTTTCAGATGATTACTTATCTAAGCATCTCATCGACTTTTTTTACAAGATGAAGGCCTTTGAGTTTGAAATTGCACCAGAACAAGTCCGCGATTTTCTAAAAGAATGCCTTCAAGCAGAGCATCTATCATCAGCACAAGAAAGCTGGACTAGAGGGATTCTCTTCAATTGTCTTCATCCGTTTTTAGATAGGTTACTCATATAGAATAAATCCTACCTTGTCTATGCATGGTAGGATTTAAGTATCTCCAAAGATGTACTGGTAAAGTTGGACGACTTTCTGAAAACATTGTGTGTCCATTCTTGTTATTTTTTGAGCATTACGCATCCGAAAATCAAAGGTATACAGTTGAAATGGATTGACAGCGCCATCTACCTTGTCCGACGAGACAGGAACGAGCAAGCCTTTTTCTGCCAAGCGTTGTTGGCCATGAGTGATGGGACAGACAGCCACAAAAC
Source organism: Streptococcus sp. GMD3S (assembly GCF_000298695.2). Lineage (GTDB taxonomy): Bacteria > Bacillota > Bacilli > Lactobacillales > Streptococcaceae > Streptococcus. Next base: position 165,204 of record NZ_AJRC02000002.1, read on the forward strand.
CAGTTTGCAAGGCATATTCTCTCCTAGAAACTACCAAGGCAGGTCGCCGTTTCTGGATTTCTCGACCGACTGATGGATCAAAGTCCAGCCAAATGATATCCTGCTTTTCAGGAATATAGTCAGATTTCGCTATCAAGTGACCTTACCCCTTCAAAATCATTTGTCATTCTCAAATCAGTAATCCCATCAAAAGGATCTTTCAACTTTGGAGCTAAGACAATGACTCCGTCAATCCCTTTGTAGACAACCATTTCTTGACCTTCTGTCATCCCCAAATTTTTAGGAATAGTCACAGTGAGCGAATTCCCCACCTTCCGAGTCTTTACTATATTCATCGCTCTACCTCCACGAAATTGTATACACCAAGTATATACCTGTTGGCAAAAAAAGTCAAGTAAATCCTGACTGGTATCAAGGATGTTTCGCACCTATACTATTTGTCATTTATTGTGGTCAAAGCCTGTGCAAAAGTTCCTAATTTATGATAGAATAGGTAGTAAGAAAGAAAACGTTTTTACTACGTTTTTTTTAGTCGGAAGGGGAAAATATTATGGCTACTATTCAATGGTTTCCGGGTCACATGTCTAAGGCTCGGCGGCAAGTTCAGGAGAATTTAAAATTTGTTGATTTTGTGACGATTTTGGTGGATGCTAGGCTACCTTTATCTAGTCAAAATCCTATGTTAACTAAGATTGTTGGGGATAAACCAAAGCTTTTGATTTTGAATAAGGCAGATCTGGCTGACCCCGCAATGACCAAAGAATGGCGTCAGTATTTTGAATCACAGGGAATTCAAACTCTGGCTATCAACTCCAAAGAGCAAGTGACTGTAAAAGTTGTGACGGATGCCGCTAAAAAGCTCATGGCTGATAAGATTGCACGCCAGAAAGAACGAGGTATCAAGATCGAAACCTTGCGGACCATGATTATCGGAATTCCAAATGCCGGTAAGTCAACTCTCATGAACCGTTTGGCTGGGAAAAAGATTGCAGTTGTCGGCAATAAACCAGGTGTTACCAAGGGGCAACAGTGGCTCAAAACCAACAAAGACCTTGAAATTTTAGACACACCAGGGATTCTTTGGCCTAAGTTCGAAGACGAAATCGTCGCTTTGAAACTAGCCTTGACTGGAGCAATTAAAGATCAACTACTCCCAATGGATGAAGTGACCATTTTTGGTCTTAATTATTTCAAAAAACATTATCCAGAAAAGCTAGCTGAACGCTTCAAACAAATGAAGATAGAAGAAGAAGCACCTGTTATCATCATGGATATGACCCGTGCCCTTGGTTTCCGAGACGACTACGACCGCTTTTACAGCCTCTTCGTCAAGGAAGTCCGTGATGGAAAACTCGGTAACTACACCTTAGATACATTGGACGACATCGATGACGACGATTAAAGAAATTAAAGAACTTCTTGCCACTGTCAAAGAATTAGACAATCCCCTTTTTCTTGAACTGGAAAAGGATCCTCGTTCTGGGGTTCAAAAGGAAATCAACAAGCGTAAAAAAGTCATACAGGCTGAACTGGATGAGGACCTTCGTTTGGAAACTATGCTTTCTTATGAAAAGGAACTGTATAAGCAAGGATTGACCTTAGTAGCAGGTGTTGACGAGGTAGGCCGTGGTCCTCTGGCTGGCCCTGTAGTTGCTGCAGCTGTTATTTTACCTAAAAAATGTAAGATTAAAGGCCTCAACGATAGCAAAAAGATCCCCAAAAAGAAACATCTGGAAATTTATGAAGCCGTTCAAGACCAAGCCTTGGCAATAGGTATTGGTATCATGGATAATCAGATCATTGATCAAGTCAATATCTATGAAGCGACCAAACTGGCCATGAAAGAAGCAATCTCCCAGCTCAGTCCCCAACCTGAGCACCTCTTGATAGATGCCATGAAACTGGAGTTGCCGATTTCACAAACCTCCATCATCAAAGGAGATGCAAACTCTCTCTCGATCGCAGCTGCATCTATAGTGGCCAAGGTGACACGGGATGAATTGATGAAGGGCTATGATGTTCAATATCCTGGATATGATTTTACAGCTAATGTAGGATATGGAACGGCAAAACACTTAGAAGGACTTGACAAACTAGGAGTTACCCCTATTCATCGTACCAGTTTTGAACCGATAAAATCACTGGTTGTAGCAAATAAAGAAAGTTAAGTTGGAGGAAATGATTATGGAGGAACAGTCAGAAATACTCCGATCCAAGAAAGAATTTGCCTTTGCCTCAAGTACCATATTATCCCAAGTTGGGCGGGGAATCATCGTCGGGCTAGTTGTCGGGCTCATCGTTGGATCTTTTCGTTTCTTAATTGAAAAAGGCTTCTACCTGATACAAGGCCTCTATCAAGATCAAGCGCACCTAGTGCGCAATCTTTTTATCATTGGTCTATTTTATCTAATTGTTAGCTGGCTTAGTGCGAAACTAACTCGGTCGGAAAAAGACATCAAGGGTTCAGGAATTCCTCAAGTCGAAGCCGAACTAAAGGGACTCATGACTCTCAACTGGTGGAGTGTCCTCTGGAAAAAATATATTCTAGGGATTCTTGCTATTGCCAGTGGCCTTATGCTAGGTCGAGAAGGACCAAGTATTCAACTTGGAGCAGTTGGTGGAAAAGGTATTGCCAAGTGGCTCAAATCCAGTCCGGTAGAGGAACGCTCCCTGATTGCCAGTGGTGCTGCCGCAGGCTTAGCCGCTGCCTTTAATGCACCGATTGCAGGTCTCCTCTTTGTTGTAGAGGAAGTCTATCATCATTTTTCACGCTTTTTCTGGGTCTCAACTCTAGCAGCCAGTCTCGTAGCAAACTTTGTCTCACTACTCATATTTGGCCTAACACCCGTACTAGATATGCCAGACAACATTCCTCTCATGACCCTAGACCAGTATTGGATTTACCTCCTTATGGGAGTTTTTCTCGGGCTTTCTGGTTTTCTCTATGAGAAAGCTGTACTCAATGTTGGTCGAGTTTATGACTGGATTGGTAAAAAAATCCATTTGGATAAAGCTTATTATCCAATCCTAGCCTTTATCCTCATCATACCAGTCGGGATTTTCTTGCCACAAATCCTTGGTGGTGGAAATCAGCTTGTTCTTTCCCTAACTGAGCAAGATTTTAGTTTTCAAGTTTTATTAGCTTACTTTTTGATCCGCTTTGTTTGGAGTATGATTAGTTATGGAAGTGGCCTCCCAGGAGGAATTTTCCTACCAATTTTGGCGCTTGGTTCCTTACTCGGTGCCCTAGTTGGTGTCATTTGTGTGAATATTGGGCTTGTTAGTCAGGAGCAGTTTCCTATATTTGTCATTTTAGGAATGAGTGGCTACTTTGGGGCAATTTCCAAGGCTCCCTTAACTGCTATGATACTCGTTACTGAGATGGTAGGGGACATTCGCAACCTCATGCCACTGGGCTTAGTAACCTTGGTCGCCTACATCGTCATGGATCTGCTCAAGGGAGCACCAGTCTATGAGGCAATGCTAGAAAAAATGCTACCAGAAGAAGCAACAGACGAAGGAGAAGTCACTCTTATTGAAATCCCTGTATCAGATAAGATCGCTGGAAAACAAGTTCACGAACTAAACTTGCCACATAACGTACTCATCACCACCCAAGTCCATAATGGCAAAAGTCAAACCGTTAACGGCTCAACTAGAATGTATCTGGGTGATATGATTCACCTAGTGATTCCAAAAAGTGAAATTGGAAAAGTCAAAGATTTGTTGTTATAAGTTCTGTTTACATAATTTATTTTACGTAAAATATTATTGAAAGGATTCTCAATGAAAAGAAATAAGGCAATTGCGGTATATTTGCTAGGCACATTTAGCCAGTTAGTATCAGTTTGTCTCCTTTTCTTTCTCTTGAATCATTTTTCTATTCATTCCAATCTATTATCTATTTTAGGAATCTTTCTAGGTGGCATTTCTTCAGCTCTTTGGGGAACAATTGTTGCAAATCACTATTTTCATATTCATTTTAAAAAGATTGTAAAAGATTTTTTTAACATTCATACCAGTTATAAACACTATTTATTATCTTTTTTCCTTATTGTCCTTGATTTTTCTTTTCTAATGTTTGGTGGGAAAATAGTAGAATTTAGCTGGTATCTCCCATTTTTGATGTTCTTCAAATTTATTGTCTTTGGCGGTATAGAAGAGATTGGATGGCGATATGTCTTTCAACCAATTTTACAAGAAAAGTTGCCATATTTTTACTCAGCAATTCTAACCTTTTTCAGCTGGGCGATTTGGCATCTGTTGTTCTTTTACATTGATGGCTCCCTAGCAACTCTGCAAACTCTACCGTTTTTATTTGGATTGCTGACGAATTCTTTCATACTCTCAGCTCTTTATATCAAAACAAAGAATCTCTGGATTTGCGTTATGACACATTCGATCATTAATGTCTTGTCTCAGCTAACCATAGATACTGATCGATCCGAAACCTTCCTGCTTAAAATCTTCGTCATCTTGGTATCCTGCTATATGGTAGTACATAAAAAAGATGAGTATAATCGGTATAAATAAAATTAAATATAAACCTTCAAAACCAAATCAAAAAAGATTTGGTTTTTTAAGAATTAGAAATCTAATTTTCAGTATATAGTATGATTTTTACCCCCTACTTTGTAAAGAATGATTAGAATATTGTATAATAAGAAAAAGGAGAAAAGCATAAATGAATAATTCTGGAATTAAAAAAAGTCATACAAGAATACTAATCATTTTGTTACTCGCAACCATCACAGCAGGAGCTATTTTTATGTTTAGTTTGTTAGGAAAATCGCAAGAAGAACATCGGAATAGAGAGTATGAAGTAAGTTTGGTTAATGCCTTAAAGAATTCCTACCAAGGGATTGAAGAGATTAAAATTTCCAATCCAGAATACACAAGCCCTCCTGGTTCGTGGTCTTGTGATGTAGAAATCAAATTTAAACATGAAGTAAAAATTAAGTATGGTATTGGATATTCTCTAGACACTGAAGAAATAACAGATACTTCATTGGAATGGGAAAATAGAGTAAAAGATCGACAATTTTTAAATGAAAACAAGGGTAAAACTGCTTCGAAAATTAGGGTAACTTATTCTAATAATGACGAAGGAGAGCAATAATGGCATTTAGTTATACTGATAAACAACTCAATGAATTAAAGCATGGAAAGAATGTATATAGTGTCAATGCGGAATTTGCTGAGAAAAAGAGGGAATGATAATGAGTAAAGACAGATTAAGAAAAAGCTATAAACCATTATTCATAGTTTTACTATTCGTATTCATCACATTAGGAGGTGTTTTTATGTTTAGGTTGTTAGGGAAGTCTCAAGAAGAACGTCGAAATAGAGAGTATGAAGTTAGTTTGGTGAATGCGTTAAAGAATTCCTATGAAGGGATTGAGGAGATTAAGATTTCCAATCCTGATTATACAACCCCACCAGGTTCGTGGTCTTGTGATATCGAAATTAAATTTAATGATGAAAGAACTCTTTCATATGAGATTAATCATCATTTAAACTATAAAATCAATTATGGTGGCCGTCAAGAAACAAACGAAGATTGGCAGTATTTAGAAACTCATAGAGGGAAAACTTTAAAGTCAGTGAGAATTACTTATTCTGATAGCGAGCAAGGAGAACTATGATGAATTTCCATTATACTGATGAATAATTTAAACCAAGATTATGCTGTTTATAGTGTGAACGAAAAGTCTTCAAGGAGAAAAAGGAGAAAAGCTTAAATGAATATTTCCAGCAATAAAAAAAGATATATAAGACTACTAATCGTTTTGTTACTCGTAGCCATCACAGCAGGAGCTATTTTTATGTTTAGGTTGTTAGGGAAGTCTCAAGAAGAGCGTCGAAATAGAGAATATGAAGTAAGTCTGGTTAATGCGTTAAAGAATTCCTACCAAGGGATTAAGGAGATTAAGATTATGGATCCTTACAATAATGACAAACCGGGTTCGTGGTCTTGTGATATTTCAGTACAGTTCAATGATAGTCAAACTATTACTTATGGAATTAATCACAGATTAACCTATAAAGAAAACCATGATGGTCTTATGAAAGGGGATACTAATGAAGAAATTGATCAACAATGGTCGATACTTCAAAAACACATTGGTAAAACAGAATCTACAATATTAGTACGATATTCAAATGGTGAAACAGGAGAGCAATAATGGTATTTAATTATACTGATAATCAGTTGAATAATTTAACCCAAGATTTTGCTATTTATATGGTAAATGAAGAGTTTTCAAGTAGAAAAAGAGGAAAAGCTTAAATGAATAATTCCAGCAATAAAAAAAGCCATAAAAGGATACTAATCGTTTTGTTACTCGTAGCCATTACAGCAGGAGGTGTTTTTATGTTTAGTATGTTAGGGAAATCCCAAGAAGAGCGTCGAAATAGAGAATATGAAGTAAGTCTAGTTAATGCTTTAAAAAATTCCTATGAAGGGATTGAGGAGGTACATATAACCGACCCTTCATATGCATCAATTCCGTCTGATGCTTGGGGCGCAAAAGTTAAAATATTTTTCTCTGATAGCAAACAACTAAGTTATATAATCGCATTTAATAAACAAAATAACGAAATAAGAAGTAGAGATTTTCAAAATAGTTCTCGAAAAGATGATAATCAATATTTGATAAACCATCGTGGAATTACAGAAAAAAATGTAAAAGTGATTTATTCAAATGGTGAAACAGGGGAACAGTAATGGTATTTAATTATACTGACAAACAACTCAATGAATTAAAGCATGGGAAGAATGTATACAGTGTCAATGCTGAATATGCTGAGAAAAAGAGGAAATGATAATGAGTAAAGACAGATTAAGAAAAAGCTATAAACCATTATTCATAGTTTTTCTACTCGTAGCCATCACAACAGGAGGTGTTTTTGTGTTTAGTATGTTAGGGAAGTCTCAAGAAGAACGTCGGAATAGAGAGTACGAAATCAGCTTGGTCAACGCTTTAAAAAATTCCTATGAAGGGATTGAGGAGATTAAGATTTCCAATCCAAACTACACAAACCCTCCAGGTTCATGGTCTTGTGATGTAGAAATCAAATTTAATGATGAAAGAAAAACTAAGTATAGGATAGGCCATGGACTCCATGATAAAAAGAATTATCAAGGTTCATTGACCAATGAGAAAAGGCAATTCCTTAACAATTACAAAGGAGTGACCGACTTAAAAGTAATTGTTACATATTCAGATAATAGCACGGGAGAACAATGATGACATTTTCCTATACAGATGAGCAGTTAAACAATTTGAATCGGGATTATGCTGTATATAGTGTAAATCTTGAATTCGCTAAGCGTAACGGTCGGACTTATGTCAATTCAAATCTCAGTGAAAGTATATCTCCTGATGATTTAGAAAAAACCAACACCATAACTACCTCAGATGGTCAAGAATTCCGTGTTGTTGCCACTAAGTCTGACACTGAAACAGGTTTTGACGGGCTAGCAGTTGCACCTATTGTCAACGGCGAACCAGATTATAAAAATGTAGCTGTGATTGCTGCTGGAACGGATCCTGATAGTCCGGTGAATAAAACTATGTTTGGTTCACGCGATTTCTATAGTGCCATAATTGCAAGGCAAACTTACTTATCTCCACAATATAAGGTTGCTGACCAATTTGTAAAAGAGATTATGGACGATCCTAGATATGAAGTCAGTCAACTATCAGGTTATTCACAAGGATCTTACATGCTGAAGGTGGGAGCTAAATACCACATCCCTACAACCACTTTTAATGCTTGGTTTAAATATGGTGGACTTACACTGGAAGAAAAAGCATTTATTGAAAGCAACCCTTCTATGTTTATAGATTACCGTAGAAAACATGATAATGTAGTACGTTGGAATGACTCTAATCACCCAGAAAGGTACACCAGTCCGATTGATATTACAAATTCTATGCCTAGCACGATTCATTGGATTGATGGTTCGAGCCATAAAATTGAGGACTGGGAGTTTGATCCTGTAACTGGTCAAGTTATAGATGGCAAGGGAGGAAAACCCTTAATCAGTGGTGTTTATCGAGCCTATGCCAACAGTCTCCGAGGAATGGCTCATTACAAGGACTTGAAGTCAAAATGGTCATCAGGTGGTATTAGTAGTTCTGAGGAAATATACTTAGATGCAGCTCAAGGTTCTATCCTATCATCATCTATGGCTACTGCAGCAAGAACTGGAGCTGATGAAGTGAGCGCCTTAGCCAAAAAAGCAAATCAGGAATTACAAGAAATTTGGTCAAAAATCGATTTTACAAGCTACACAGCATTAGCTCCCTATGAGGTTGAGGCCATTTTTGCTAGCCAAGGTATCACTCAAGCACAGTTTATCGATACTTTTCAGGCAGAGACAACACAAACAGTCACTAAGATGAATGCTTCCGCCCAAGCATTTGAACAGTTAGACAAACAATTACAGAATGTCATTGAAAAAACAGTAGCAACAGACACACAATTTGCCAAGGAGTTCAGACAATGGAAAGAAAAGATGTGAAATGGGAGGAAATTAGAGAGAAAGAGAGAGAACTGTTTAATCTAGAAGAACAATATTATCAACAAAAGAAAGAACTCGATGATAAAGCACTCGATTTAAACGAACGAAATGCAAATTTAGAAAAACTGATGTCTGATGAAGTTGATAAAATGTATCAAGTCTTGAGAAAATTTTCATCAACTGCTGATGATGTTAGAGACTACTTTACAGAAATAGAAAATCTGAGACACTTTTCGGAACAAGTATACCGAGAACATAGAATTAAACTCGAAAATGAGAGAGAAAAAAACGATAACGAGTTTCGCAAAAAAAGAAATGAATTAGAGGAAGAATTTCACAAACTAAGGAGAGATTATGCAAGCACCAATGAATGAATACTACACAGATGAAGAATATCAATATGCACTGAAACAAATGTATCGAATGATGGAACGAAACCGAATCATTGCGGAAGCAAAGATAGCAATAACAGCAAAAAATAAATTAAAAGAAAACTTTAGTAAGACAGCTAAGAAAATTGCTACAGAAACCAAATCAACTATCACAAGCATAAACAGCCAAATGGACACTGCAATACGAGGAAAAGTTCGCAAGAGTCTTGAAGAAAAGATTCCTAATATGTTACTCAAGTATGATGAAATTTAATAAAATGGTTCAGAGTGA